>JAZUDR010000316.1:0-5212 GCA_045639725.1 Candidatus Avigastranaerophilus sp.
GGTCCTTTTGGAGCTGCTTTTGGTCCTTCTGGCTTATTCATATGGAGAGGAGGTAGTTTCTCTCCGTCTTTTTTCAAAGAATCAAATTTAGGACTTTTATTTCCTAAATCCATTGTATCACATTTTTGCTTTTTTTGCCAATCAAAAAATTTTTTCATAAATTTAAAAAAAGCTTTTTCATCGAAATCTTTACTGTCACGACCGAAGCAAGGACTCTTTTTAAAATCATGATTATGTTTTTCACCCTTCATGCCTGGTCTCATCTGTGGCATCATACCGTGATGATCACCCATCATTGGGCAATCTGAACCCATATGATGATTCATACCATGCATTTCATCCATTTTTGGAAATCTTGGTCTCATCTGGTGATTCATACCATGACGATCGCCCATTATTGGGCACATTGAACCCATGTGATGTTCCATACCATGACGGCCACCCATCTTTGGGCATCTTGGACCCATCTGGTGATTCATACCGTGACGACCACCCATCATTGGGCACTGAGGACCCATCTGATGCTTCATGCCGTGACGACCACCCATCATCGGGCACTGGGGACCCATCTGATGCTTCATGCCGTGACGACCACCCATCATCGGGCACTGAGGGCCCATCTGATGCTTCATGCCATAACGGCCACCCATCATTGGACAGCACATCTGCCCCATATGAGGCATCATGTCTGGTCTGAAACCTTTGCAGCAATTATCTTTCTTTTTCTGTTCTTTTGCTTTTTTGCTAGCTTCAGCCATCTTAGCCAAAGCTTTTTTAGCTTCATCACGGGACTTTTCTCTCAATTTCTGAAATTGTTCCGGACTTAGTATTTTCTTTATATCAATAATTTTCTGAAGAGTGCCCATAATGGCATCATGAACCTTCTTAGATTCATTTTCTGCAAATTTCTTCATTTCTTCTTCTGTCATTTTGCAGAAATCTTCTGGAGATGGCATAGAAGGTTTTTCAAGCTTCTTTTCAGGTTTAACCAGATGCTTTTTATAATAACCTCTAAGCTGAATCATCTGATCATCAGTTAATTCAAGTTCGTCTGCCAATTTGAAGAATTCAATAGCGCTTTTTACCTGACGAGGTATTCTTGGCCTGAAAGCTTTTATATGAGCTTTTTTTGCAGGAGCTTCCATTTTTACTTCCGGTTTATCAGCCGGCTTAACATCCTTTTGAGCTTCCTGAGCAAAAACAGAGCCGCAGCAAGTCAATAAACAAGCTATTAATGCGATATTGATAAATCTCTTCATTCGGCACCTCCATAAACATTCTATGTTTTTAGTATAATATTTTTGAAACAAAAAGCAATAGACATAACTGTAAAGAATGTAAAGACAATAAGAGGGATTGGGGGTTAGGGGTTAGGGATTGGGGGCGATTATTCGTGGATTAGTGCTTTACATGCGAAACTTTGTGCTTTTAGATAGTTGGTTTAGGATTTTACTAGTCTTAACAATAGTTAATATTAGTAAATATTGCTTAAATCTTAGAATACAATTATAGTAATGTTAAGGAAAGCATAGAGGAGGATATATGAAACATATACTCATAGTAGACGACGATACCGAACTTTGTGAACTTCTACAGGAATTTTTTTCTGCAGAAAAGCTTTGTTCAGAATGTGCCCACGAAGGCAGTTCTGCTTTAGAGAAAATAAAAAGCGGTGAGTTCGATCTAGTTATACTTGATATAATGCTTCCTGGAATGAACGGTCTGGATGTTTTAAAAGAAGTCAGACGTTTCTCCAAAATTCCTGTAATTATGCTTACTGCAAAAGGTGATGAAATAGACCGCATACTTGGTTTGGAATTGGGTGCTGATGACTATCTGCCGAAGCCATTTTCTCCAAGAGAATTAGTAGCCAGAATCAGAGCCGTGTTCAGAAGACTTGAAATGACTGCTTCAACCGAAAAAGAAAACCATAAAATAGAATTAAATAATGTAATTTTGGACAGCAGCACCAAAACAGCTTCAAAAAGCGGTCAGATGCTTACTCTCACCGAAGTTGAATTCAGTATTCTTGAACAACTTATGCGCTCAGCCGGTACTGTCGTAGAACGCCAGGATCTGGCTTTCAAGGTTTTAGGCAGACGTTTAACCTATGAAGACAGAAGCCTTGATGTTCATATGAGCAATCTCCGCAAAAAGCTTGGTAACAACCAGAATGGCACAGAAATAATCAAGACAATCCGTGGTATAGGTTATTTGTATGTCAGACCAGAAGAATAATTCCGTAGAAGACAATAAAGCATTAGAAAGCACTTCTAACCCTGCGAACACAAAAAAATTCTCTGCTTTTAATGGTTCGAAGCTATTCCTGAAGTTTTTTACATGGTTTTGTATTATTACAATAACCATCATAGCCTTATCATCACTATACGGCTATTACTATCATTACAAGCCAGCCAAGGAAGAGTTCATAAACCTTACTGTTGAAATGCTTCAGGAAAATGGCCAAATGATGATAGAGGCCTATGAAAACAATGGTTCAAAAGGTTTAATGAAATTTCGTGGTCCAGGTAATGTCTGGTTGTTTGACGAAAATCTGACTGATTTATTCCGTGACAGAACCTTTCATACAAACAAAGAAGCAAGCAATCTGCCTGAAAACAATGAATTAAAAGAAAAACAAGAACACGCATCAGCTACCAATGGTCCATTAAATGACTTGAATATTCATAATAATGAGCATAAGTTTTTTCCAGAAAATAAAGCAAAACAACACAAGATGCTTCCCAACCCGTTCAGAGAAGGCGCAAAAAATTTCTTTAAAAACAATGCTTTACAGGTTCAAAAATTTGTAAAATGCCTCCTAAATAAGAACGGAACCAATATTTTGACAGTAAAAGGTGAAAGTGTTGTTGGATGCCATTTCACCTCAGAAAAAGGCAACAAATATGTAGCCGTGATATATGTTCCAAAACGTATCCCAGGACAGGAAGAGCACTATGCTGTCTTTAACAAGGCCAAGGATGTTCTGCCCATATTCATCATTATCTGCACTATTCTTTGCTACGGTCTGGCCAGATATATTTCGAAGCCGATAATAGAGCTTCAGACAGCCAGTCGCAAATTTGCCGATGGTGACTTTTCTCAGAAAATTACAGAGCAATCAAAGAGAAGAAACGATGAATTGGGCGACTTGGCCAAAGACTTCAGCAACATGGCTGAAAGGATAGAATCCGGTATACAAAGCCAAAAAAGACTGTTCAATGATATTTCCCACGAATTACGTTCACCATTGGCCAGAATGCAGGTCAGCCTAGAACTGCTGCAGATGAAGGCCAGCGATAATGAAAAATCACTTATAAACCGTTTGGAAAAAGATCTTAATAGAATGAACGCACTGATTAGCGAACTATTACAGTTCTCAAAACTGGAAAACCAAGAGATAGGCCGTGCAACAGAAGATATTATGCTTGCCGATTGTTTAAGAAACGTCTGCGCAGACGCTGAATTTGAAGGTAAAACAGTTCATAAGGGCGTTATTCTCCATATAAAAGAAAACTGTTCGATAAAAGGTGTTCCAGCCCTCATCGAAAGAGCCTTTGAAAATGTTATCAGAAATGGCCTAAGATATACAGCCGAAAACACTGCAGTTGAAGTAACATTGCAGAAAAAAGAAAATGAAGCAATAGTTACAATAGCAGACAGAGGCCCTGGTGTTCCTGAAGCAGAAATTGAAAAAATATTTGCCCCCTTCTACTGTGTAAATCTTGATCGTAATCCTCAAAAGGGCAGCATTGGCCTTGGTCTTTCCATAGCCCAAAGAGCCATAAGGCTGCATAACGGAACGATTTCCATGGCTAACCGTCCCGACGGTGGTCTGGAAGCTACAATTAAATTACCATTAGCCTAAAACAAAACTCGGCTCTCCTGAACAAAGAGCCGAGTTTTATTTTTTGTAAAGCTTTTAATCAGAGTATCCAGCCGCCAGCCAGTAACTGACCATTTTTATATACAGCCAGTCGCTGTCCTGGAGTAACAGAAGCCAAAGGTTCCTTCAGCACAACCCTTGCCTTATCGCCTTCCTTATAAACCGTAGCGGCCTGTAGAGGCTGACGATAGCGGGTCATGATTTCGCATTCCATGCTATCACCGTCAAAATCAAGCCAATTCATTCCATCTGCATAGAATTCGCTGGTCAACAGCTTATCTGCATCTGTGCTGATTGTAATCTGATTTTGGGGAGCATCAATGTTAATTACATAAGCCGGTGCTCCAAGTGCAACACCAAGCTTCTTGCGCTGACCTATTGTGTAATATTGAATTCCCTTATGCTTCCCGATTATCTTTCCTGAATCATCAAGCATATTGCCTGGCTTAGCCTTCTGTTTGAAATATCTAGCAAGAGTTTCTGCAAAAATTTCGTCTTTATAGCCGAAGCAGGTATCCTGACTTTCCTTAGCCTTGGCAGTTGGCAAACCAAGCTTTTCAGCAATAGCCCGAACCTGTTCCTTGTCAATATCGCCTAACGGCATATGACAAAGATTCAACTGTTCCTGAGTAAGCGCAGAAAGAAAATATGTCTGGTCCTTTGCCTTGTTCTCACCCTTAAACAGACGTGCTTTATCCGGGGCACTTCTATCAATCACAGCATAGTGCCCAGTGATTATGCCTTCGGCACCAAATTTTTCACAAAGTGCCTGCATAACCGGTCCGAACTTAATAAAATGGTTACACATGACACATGGGTTAGGGGTGCGACCAATACAGTATTCAGACCAGGTATATTTAAGAACCTTTTCTGCAAAATCTTCCTTAGCAGAAACAAAGTGGTGTTCTATACCAAGCTTTTCACAGACCATGCGGGCTCTTGTCTGTTCATCGGGGCCGCAGCAGGCCTTGATTTCTTCCCGTTCATCGTCTTTGTCCTTCATATGAAGGGTTACGCCGATAACATTATAGCCTTTTTCTTTATAAAGAGCTGCAGCTACAGAAGAATCAACACCGCCACTCATGGCAGCAATAATAGTTTTTGACTTATTCTGCATTACCATACTAACTTTTCAGCTTTCAAGCTTCCTGCTTCAAACTTTCAGCTTTCAAGCTTTCCTGCTTCACTTCGGCAGTTCGATTTTCTTTGGCTTGTCTTCAAATGGCTTGTAAAGAATAATTACACGGCCAATAATGCGAACAAGTATTGCCTTTGTTGCTTTTATAGCTTCTTCAGCTACTTCGTCAGCTTCATTTGGGGAAGAAT
>JAZUDR010000317.1:0-5835 GCA_045639725.1 Candidatus Avigastranaerophilus sp.
CACCCTGCGGGTCTAATGTGATTGTCGATATACTTTCAGTCCAACTTGCAACGTAATTTCTTGGTCCGGTAGACCCCTGTGGAATAGTTACAGCCATCGAAGCCGTGCCTTCTTCAATGTCTGTGCCGGTCCAACCCAGGAAATCCCAACCTGCCTTAGTCGGGTTGTTAAGAGTTATGGTTGCAGATGCAACATCGTAGGTTGCAGGGTTAGCAACATCGTCCGCGCCATCGAGACCATCATAGCTGATGGTATAGGTTATGACACTGGCATTTGCCGTTACCGTTACAGACTTTGTCGGCATTATGAATTTATTATCATTAATTGAAACATCGCTACTTGTCCATGAAAGAAACTCGTAGCCATCTTCAAGTGTATATTCCAGTGTAATTTCCCTGCCGGCTTCATAGCTTCCGTCTTCAGAAACACTAGCAATACCAGTTCCTTTTACAACAGTCAAATCATAAGTATCCGGAGCATTTTCGAGCCAGGTTGCCTTGTATTCTCTATCGCCGGTAGTGCCTTTTTCAATGACAACAACCATAGTTGGTGCAGTTAAACCTGTGCCTGTCCAACCGGCAAAAGAATAACCAGCTTTTACAGGATTCTTCAGGGTAAAGGTTTCTGAAGCTGTGCTGTATTTGTCAGGGTTAGTGTCTCCTTCAATAAGACTGCCACCGTCAAGGTCATAATTTATTGCAAAAAGTGGCTGAACTGGGTCGGGAGATTTTTGTTTTTCAGTTTTAAAAGCAACAGTGGTAAAACAATTAAACGGAATAAGATTTGCAACATTGTCTGCGCTGCTTACTTCAAGCTGAAAATCTGTCGGGAAATCCGACTTGCCTACTCCCTTTAAGTCAAGAGCAAATCTGATTGTAGATTCCCCACCCCAACAGGTGTCAAAACTAGCAACTTTTAAAGTATGAACGAAGTTGTTTTTGCCAGTAACCCCGTTATCTTCCCTCGTAGTCTGGTTACATTTAAAACCACCAGACATGATAGTTACCGGTGTGTTTTTCTGTGTTCTGTATATGATTGAAAGCGAAATATCTGAATTTGAAAGGCTTGAAAGGTTGTCGCCTGTCAGTTTTATCTCCATGGCAAAATCGTTCAGGTATTTTTCTTCATTGTCGATATGAAGCAATGGGGTTGCTGCCGTAGCAACCATACCTGCTACAGAGATATCGTCCCGAGCATCCTTAACTGGCTTGTTATAGGCAAACAAAGCAACCTGAACATCCATCTTGTAAAGGTCGAAGATATATTCTGGTGAAAGAGTTTTGAAAACTGAGTCTTTGAGCGAAGTAGGATTAACGGGAGTTGTTCCATTTTCAGAGAGTCTCTCATATTTCCATGGTGAGTTTTTATTTTCTCTGATACCCACATAGCATATACCCTTTCTACCAAGGTGTTCTGTCGAAAAAGTCATTCTCAACGGTTTTTCCAAAGACTTTACCCTGGTTGTGTAACCATAACTGTCCCGCAACAAGGCCGAGACGTCATAAACATAGATATAATCAGGTTTCCCGATAGGATTAATTCCCAATGTGCTGGTCATTGTTTCGGTAACCTTTACAACAACGTTCTCAGCCAGCGTATTGTCTTCTATTGTATTGATTTTTGTTCTGGAAAATTCTATGGCATTGAGAAGTCGACCATTGGAATCGACAGAAATATTTTTCGATACTGCGACATCCTGATGGCTGATTACAAAAAAATCATCGCTGACGCCGCCACAGCCGTAAAGAGAGGCTATTAAACATACTATAAAAAACAAAACAGCTATTTTTTTCATTGTTTCAACCCTTCCGACCGACAAATAATAGAAAACGAAAATCCATTCAACTCTCAAAAAAACACAAAAATCCAAGTAAGCATAATGCTTAATCAGACACAAGTTGACTCTCTAAAAAATAGTTTTTATATGTAGAGATTATAACACAACAACCCAAAAATTTGAAAGTAGGTTAGCAACGGATAACAGGATGTTGACGGATAGAGCAGGCCAAACAGCCGATTAGCAAGCCTTTTTCCAACCTCGGTCTTAGCTGGTTGGTGCTTTACCTGTGTAGGTATCTGCTAAGCGCTGGTTTGTCAGAAGTATGACCTGCTAACAATCGCATAGGAAAAGTATCGTAAGGGAAACCTCAAAGACACAAGACAACGAGGCTAAAAATCTCGACTATTTGGTCTGCTCATCGGCCTGCTTGGCTGTTTTTTATGTCGTTATCCTGTTATCCGTTGCAATAAGAAACTAACGAAAGCAGCAGGCTCATTCATTGTTCAGACTATTTCTATTACCCGCATGTTTTCTGGTAATTGGGAAACCCAGGTTAAAGGTTCTTCCTGGGACGGGTCCATATCAACCAGAACATCGCAACCAAAAGCAGTAAGAAATACAAAATAATACATGGCAACTGCCTTTATGGGCCCCTTGTAATAAATCTTCTGAGTACGTTTTTCTTCGACTACCCTTCCAAGATTTTCAAAAATATCAATACTTTCTCTAAGCCAAGCGCAGATTATCGCATTGGCTGGCGAAACATCAATGCTACTGGTATCCTTTCCTTGTTCTCTTGTCCAGGCGGAGGCGGCATCAAACATAATCCCGAAAGCCTTTCTACCTATATAGCTGGTTTGCCCAAGAGATAATTGAGGTAACCATCCAGCAATACCTAAGTTATATTCTTCACGTCTTAAAATATGTAAATCCTCAAAATGATCATAAATATAATCCAGTTCGCCTTGAGATGGATATTTACCAAAAGTGCCTTCAAATATTTTGCCGAATTTTAATGCTTCTTTTTTATAATTTTCAACAAACTGTTCTATCTTTTGATTTTTTGTTTTTAAAAATATGACACCAGGCTTTGTTATAGCCGGATCAAGCATGTCATCTAACTGCTGAATTCCACATTTTTCGTATTCTATATGCCTAGCAAAATCTACATTTGTTTTATTTGTTGAAGAATCTTTTTGAGAATTAACAATCGACTTAGATGCAGATGTACTTTTTGCCGATAAACCGCTATTTTTTGAAGAACCCGACAAACGTCTGGTAGTGCCTGGAGCAAGTTTCCCTTCGCCATTATTTTTTTGTTCAAGCATCTTCTTGATTTTATCAAACATATTATTCAAAAACTCAAAATCCATAGCAGTCTCCTGTCACTTCATCAATTTTACTGATACCAAATAGTTAGCAGCTGTTTTCTCGGTCAATAGCTAGTGGCTAATAGCCAAAAGCCTATTGTAACACACTTTATACTTTCTTAGTATTGAATAATGCCCTGCTTCTAGCTTCTAGCTTCCAGCTTCCAGCTTTCTCGGCCAGCAGCCAAAAGCTAATAGCCAAAAGCCTATTGCAACACACTTTATACTTTATTCGTTTCTTTGTCGTAGTTGATGCCAACCATTAGCAGGTTGTCGAGGTAATGAGTTAAGCGGCCGGTGTAGCGTTTTTCCTTTATCTGTTTAATAGCTGAATCTACATCATCATTGTATTTCAGTTCTAGCAGCAGAGCCGGACAGTTTAAGTTTTTCCTCTAACAGTTTTCATGGTTTGGCTGAATAAACCCTCAAAGCGCCTTTATAGGAGACTTTGATTCTGCCTTGTTTTTCTAAGCGCTTTACTGCTTCAAGAGTCTTTACTTCGCCTATGCGATGAAATTTTCCCGTTATTTTGTTTATTGGCTTTGGAGTATCACAAAAATCAAGAATTTCTTCACCAAGCAAGTCTACAGTATCTGGCAATGGTTTTCTAGGAATAATGCGTGTCTTGCCTGGGTTGTTTTCAAAAGGGTCTTTACCGGAATCAAATTCAAGACAATCTTCAAAGCCTGCCAAGAAACCTCTTATTCTGGTGCGCAGAACACCGCCAACGCCAGTTGAACCATAGCCGTGTATGACTTCAAATGGTGTGAGGTTGCCCTTTTTCACGCGGGCATTATAGAACTTCACCAGTTCTTCGATGGCCTCTAGTTTAGTGAAGCCGTGAAGGTCTATAGAGTCAGACAATTTCAATCACCTTTAGTAAATGTTATAGACTTTATGCAACAATCACCCTCATCCGTCACGCTTCGCGTGCCACCTTCCCCCGAAAGCGGAGGAAGGCTCTGCGAGAGCGGAAAATCAGGATTCGCTTACATCTTCTCCATATTTGGAGGAAGGCCCTGCGAGAGCGTGAAATCAGGCTTCGCGGGTCCAGTTGAGAGTGCGAAGGAGATCGGCGAAGACACCGGCAGCAGTTACGTCGTTACCTGCACCGTAGCCTCTCAAGACGAATGGAATCGGATTGTAATATTTGCTATAGAAAGCTAAGGCATTTTCACCGTTTTTTACAGCATAAAGCGGGTCATCGGCGTCAACTTCAGCTATTTTTACATAGCACT
This sequence comes from Candidatus Avigastranaerophilus sp., assembly GCA_045639725.1. Classification (GTDB taxonomy): domain Bacteria; phylum Muiribacteriota; class Ozemobacteria; order Ozemobacterales; family Ozemobacteraceae; genus RUG334. The sequence goes on from JAZUDR010000317.1 coordinate 4,389, forward strand.
TATTGCCATCAATTTCACCAACATATCTTAAGCGCTTGCCGGCACTCTTTGCATCTTCGATTTTCTTTGCAATTATTGCATCTGCAGCAGGAAGCTTAGCCATGAATTCATCAGGTGTTCCGGTGAAATCAAGACCTTCAGGAAGAACACTTTCAACCTTTATGTCACTAAGTTCGTATTCAAAGCCTACTTCACGAGCAAGAATAAGAACCTTTCTGGCAACGTCCATGCCGCTCAGGTCATCGCGTGGATCTGGTTCAGTAAAGCACTTTTCACGGGCAATCTTAGTTGCTTCAGAAAGACTCATGCCTTCGTCAAGCTTACCGAAAATGAAGCTCAGAGAACCGGAAAGAATGCCTTTGAAATGCTTAAGCTCGTCACCAGCAAAAATCAATTTTTTAAGATTGTCGATTACTGGCAGACCAGCACCTACGTTAGTTTCGTAAAGGAACTGTCTGCGCTGCTTAAGGGCTGTTGCTCTCAAATCATTATAGTAAGCCATACCTGAGGTATTAGCCTTCTTGTTTGGTGTAACAACATGCAAACCAGCATTCATCGCATCAACATAGCAGTCAGCAACATTCTGGTTGCTAGTGCAGTCTACAAGAACAGGGTTAACAAGCTGAACTTCCTTAACCCAGTCAAACATCTTCTTCATATCAACGGCAATTCCTTCAGTATTCAGCATATCTTTCCAATTTTCCAAATCTATGCCATTTTCCTTGAGAAGCATTTTTCTGGAATTAGAAATACCACATACTCTCATAGTTATGTTTCTCTGGCGCAGAAACATCTTCTGGCTCTTTATCTGGTTAAGGAGAGCAGAACCGATATTACCGCTTCCCACCAGCATAACATCAATATATTGCTGAACATCGAAGAAAGCTTGATGAGTGTGGATTACTGCACGATTTGCAGACTGTTTATCAATAACGACAGAAATAGAACGCTCAGAAGCACCCTGGGCAATAGCAACAATATTAACGCCAGCCTGGGCAAGAGCTTTAAAGAATCTGGCAGACAAGCCCTTCTTAGTTTTCATGCCATCGCCAATGATTGAGATAATTGTCAGATTATCGGTAAATTCTATCGGATCAAGGAAATTATCTTTGAGCTCAAGTTCGAATTCATCATGAAGAGCCGCTTCAACCTTCAAAGCATCTACTGTAGCAACGCAGAAGCAGATTGAGTATTCAGAAGAGCTTTGTGTAATAAGAGAAACAGAAACACCGGCTCTTGAAATGGCTTCAAATACACGGCTTGCCATACCAACAAGCCCCTTCATACCTGGACCGGAAACATTGACCATTGTCTGCTTTTCCAGCAGTGATATTGATTTTACAATCAAGCCTGTTGTATCAGGAGCATCAGAAACGCATGAGCCTGGGAAATCTGGTTTAAAAGTATTTTTAATATAGCATGGAATATGATAAGCAGCGATTGGTGC
>JAZUDR010000318.1:0-4762 GCA_045639725.1 Candidatus Avigastranaerophilus sp.
TGGAATCATTGAAACAGAAGAAAATTTTCTCGCAACCAAAAAGCAGGAAAAAAGATTCAAAATAAGCGATTTGTTATTCAGATACAACTACACCTTTATTGAACCTAATTCTTCTATAATCACAGCCTTAGGAAAAGATTCCAAAGAATTTGTGCTTGGTAATAGATATTCAGAATATATGGGTTTCGTATATGAAGACTTAATCAAAGCCAACTGTTATAAGTATGCATCAAAAGGTATTATTCCATTTATGCCAATAAAAGTCGGCAAATGGTGGGGCAATATCCAAATGGAAGGCGAATGGCAAGAAAGCGAAGTAGACCTTATAGCATTCAATTCAGAACAAATAATAATTGGCGAATGTAAATTCAAAAACAAAGCTATCGGTCTGAAAGAATTAGAAAATCTCAAAGCAAAGGCCACTTCTATTCCTACAAGAGGAAGAAAAATCATATATCTTCTAGCCAGCAAAGCTGGTTTTACCATTGACTTAAAAAGGTCATCAGACGATACCATTCTTATTAAAGGCATATAACCTTTATTGCTTAGATTATATCAATTTTATTTATACTTAGCTTCGAAGGCTGTTACGATAGATTGAAGATTTTTATCGAGGTAGGCGAAGCCTTTTTGGTATATGTCTTCTGGTATGCCGTAGATTGCTTCGGCGATGGAACCTGTTATACAGCCGAGAGTATCAGAATCGCCACCTATAGAAATTGCATTTCTGACGGCGTCTTCAAAAGAAATTGCGTCTAATGCACAGATTAATGCCTGAGGAACTGTTTCTTGGCAAATTCCAGCATTACCATTGTTGTTCATACCTTTCCAGGAATATATTGGTCTCAATTCTTCAACAGTCAGACTTAAATCATAATTGAATTCTGTGGATATGATGTTTTTGATTTCTTCTTTGCTGTGGCCTTTTCTTGCCATGAAAATAGCTAAGGCTGTTGCTTGAGCGCCTTTTATTCCTTCTGGATGATTATGTGTGCATTCAGCAGATTTTTTCGCTGCAGCTAAAGTTTCTTCTTTGGTTTCAAATGCCCAGCCTGCAGGGCCAACACGCATAGCGCTGCCATTTCCGCAACTGTTATATGGAGGTTCAATATCATCTAAACTATTGCATAGCCACTGAATAAAACGAGTGCCATAACCACCCATGGGGTGAGGATATTTATTCCCATATCTAACATAATATTCTGCTACGTTTCCACCATTAAGCAGCCAATCAGCTGTTGCAAGTGTCAGAATACTATCATCTGTGAATTCCATTCTATTCTGGAAAAATTCAAAATCTTTGGTTTTTATATTTGAAAATTCATAAATACTGCCAACTATATCACCAATCACACTACCTAACATATTTCACCTCATAATATTAATTTTTGTTATGTATAGTATATCATAATATTGCGACATAAAATCAGATTAGTTTTTGGCGGAAGTTTGACACTTTGAATTGAATTTTTCTTTGGAAAGTCGCACAGGCGGCTTATTTTTTTGTCAAAATTTAGTAATTCCGCTTGCGTTATGTTGTGTGATGTGTTCTAATCAAAGAGATTAGGAGTTAAATCATGAGACTGCAAGTTATTAAATCAAAGAATGCTGCTTCTTTTTATGCTATAAAAACGGTTTATAAAGATGGAAAACAAAAGACCATTATCGTTGAGAAACTTGGCACCTATGCCAGCCTCTTGGAAAAGTTAAATGGTGAAGACCCATATGAATGGGCCAAAAAGCGAGTAGAAGAATTAAACAGACAGGAACAGGAATGCAAACTTGCAGATGTCCAGTTCTCTCTTTCACCAAATAAAAAGATAAAATCAGGAGAAAAGCGGCTTTTTAACGCAGGTTTTCTATTCTTAAGTCAAATTTATAAGCAGCTTGGACTTGGCCAATTATGTAAGAAAATCAGCAAAAATTACAAGTTTAAATATAATCTTGATAGCATTCTTTCAAGACTGATATATAGCAGAATAATATATCCAGACTACAAGCTGGCTACATATGAACTTTCAAAGAAGTTCATAGAACAGCCGGACTTCGATTTACACCAGATATACAGAGCCCTGGATGTTCTGGCAAAGGAATCAGATTTAATACAGTCTACTGTTTATGAAAACAGTATTAAAATAACTCCAAGAGACACAAGAGTCCTGTTCTATGACTGCACAAATTTCTATTTCGAAATGGAACGCGAAGCTGCTATAAAACAGTATGGCTATTCAAAAGAACACAGACCAAACCCAATAGTTCAGATGGGCTTATTTATGGACGGTAACGGCATACCACTGGCATTCTGCATAAATCCCGGCAACACAAATGAACAGGTAACAATGAGACCTCTTGAAAAGAAAATCATCAATGACTTCGGTCTTTCAAAGTTCATAGTACGCACAGATGCCGGATTAGCTTCTGAAGATAATCGCAGGTTCAATACCAAAGGTGAAAGAGTTTTTATTACAACACAGTCCATAAAGAAATTAAAAAGCTTTCTTCAGGAATGGTGTCTTGATAATGATGGCTGGTCACTGTCTGGGAGCACAAGGACATACAGCCTGACTGATATAGACGAAGACAAATACAAAGAAGCAACATTCTACAAAGAAAGATGGATTAATGAAAATGGCTTCGAGCAGAAGCTTATAGTGACTTATTCCATTAAATACAGAGACTATATGCGAACCATCAGAGAACGCCAGATAAACAGAGCAGAAAAGCTTATCAACACCAATTCTGATAAGCTAAGAAAAGCATCGGCAACAGACTGCAAAAGATTCATAAGTCAGATAAACTGCACAAAATCAGGAGAAATAGCAGAGAAATCAACATATTCTCTTGATTATGAAGCCATAGAAAATGAATCAAAATACGACGGATTCTATAGTGTATGCACGAATTTACAGGATGAAACCTGCGAAATCATCAAGATAAACAAAAAACGCTGGGAAATAGAAGAATGCTTCAGAATAATGAAGACCGAATTCAAATCAAGACCTGTTTACTTATCGAATGATGAAAGAATAAAAGCTCATTTTCTTACATGCTACTTAGCTCTGTTGATATTCAGACTATTAGAAAGGAAACTTGGCTATAAATTCACTTGCGAAGAAATCATAGATACTCTGAGAAACTATAATTTTCTAAGACCAGGGGCTCAAGGCTATATTCCTGCTTATACAAGCAATAACATAACAACTGAGATCCACAATCAATTCTGCTTTAGAACCGATTATGAGATAGTAACCCAAGATATGCTGAAAGAAATCAAAAAAAATAAATAATCTGCGCAAAACATTACGCAAATCCACTAAAAATTAAAGCGACGTAAGTTGGCTTACAATAAGCACTTACGTCGCTTTTTTAGTCATAAAGTGTCAAACTTGGGAATTTAATTCTACTGATAAAATACTAAACCGTCAAGGGGGCCACAAATTTTTTTTCAAAAAAACTTGATATATTTTACAAGTAGATGTCAAAGTTCGTTGCACTTCGCTTTTGGCCATTAGCTTTTGGCTTCGAGCTTCAAGCTTCAGGCTCGGAAGTTTGACAGTTTGAGTTAAAGTTTTCTTTGCAAAGTCGCATTAGCGGCTTATTTTTTTGTCAATTTTAGAAAATTTTACTTGCGCAGAGGCGCGCGGAGGGTGTATAATAATAAGATTAAAGGAGTTTTCAATGAGACTAAATATTGGCAGATCAAAAAATCAGAAATACTATTATGTTCAGAAAACCGTATACATCGATGGCAAAGAAAAGTCCCTGATTGTTGAAAAGCTTGGCAGTCACACCGTTCTATTAAAAAAATTGAATGGTGAAGATCCATTGGAATGGGCTAAGAAATATGTTGATGAGTTAAATAAAAAAGAACAAGAAGAAAAAGCAGTTGATATAAACATCTGTTTTTCGTCAGGAAATTCCATTGCATCAAACGAAAAACGTTTATTCAATGGAGGTTATTTATTCCTTGAAAAAATTTATAATCAACTCGGTTTGAGCAAACTATGCAAACAAATCAGTAAAAATTATAAATTCAAGTATGACCTTGATAATATTCTGTCAAGGCTGGTTTATAGCAGAATCATATATCCGGAATCAAAGCTTGCCACTTATGAACTCTCACAAAACTTTATTGAAAAACCTAATTTTGAATTACAGCATATTTACAGAGCTCTTGACGTTCTGGCAAAGGAATCAGATTTAATACAGTCTACTGTTTATGAAAACAGCATTAAAATAACCCCAAGAGACACAAGAGTTCTGTTCTATGACTGCACGAATTTCTATTTCGAAATGGAACGCGAAGCTGGTATCAAACAGTATGGCTATTCAAAAGAACACAGACCAAATCCAATAGTTCAGATGGGCTTATTTATGGACGGTAACGGCATACCACTGGCATTCTGCATAAATCCTGGCAATACAAATGAACAGACAACAATGAGACCTCTTGAAAAGAAAATCATCAATGACTTCGGTCTTTCAAAGTTCATAGTATGCACAGATGCCGGATTAGCCTCCGAGGATAATCGCAGATTCAATACCAAAGGTGAAAGAGCTTTTATTACAACCCAGTCCATAAAGAAATTAAAAAGCTTTCTTCAGGAATGGTGTCTTGATAATGACGGCTGGTTCCTGCCTGGGAGCACAAGGACATACAGCCTGACTGATATAGACGAAGACAAATACAAAGAAGCAACATTCTACAAAGAAAGATGGATTAATGAAAATGGCTTCGAGCAGAAGCTTATAGTGACTTATT
>JAZUDR010000319.1:0-3051 GCA_045639725.1 Candidatus Avigastranaerophilus sp.
ATTTTCCAAATCTTTTTTCTTTTCTTCCACTTTTTTCCTCTTTCTAGTCCTCGCATCTAAGATGCTCAAATCCTAATTCTATTATTTCTTTTACATGTTCATCTGCAAGAGAGTAGTATACATTCTGTCCCTCTCTTCTTGCCTTTACTAAATTTGTTAGTCTAAGCTGCTTAAGCTGGTGGGAAATGGCTGACTTAGTCGTACCAAGAAGACAGGCTATGTCGCATACGCACATTTCACTCTGGTCCAGTGCAAATAGAATTTGAACTCTTGTTGTATCTCCAAAAAGCTTAAAAAGCGAAGCAAGCTGTTGGAATTCATTCTTGTTGGTCATTTTTCCCTTAACAAGATTTACAACTTCCTCATGTATCATATTACAATCACAAATATATTTATTTTCCATTTCTATCACGTATAATCCAATTATCCTCTTTTGAGGAGAGTGGATTATTCTCCTTTCTCCCAACATGGTTGGGCAATCTTGAATACTCCATTATAATAATTAAGCACTGTGGATTTGTTCCTATTTTTATACAGCTTTGACTGTTCCGAGGTGACTCAAACCACAGTCTTTCGTCTTTACTGGTAATCAGCTAGTTAACGCTTGAACTATTAGTTCTTTAGACGTTTATATTTACGTGATAACACAGTCGAGATTCTTGTGGAAAACAACAGTGCAAATATTATTTTTAGGAGGTATCTATCATGTACTTTGTCGGAATTGACATTTCCAAGTACAAACACGACTGCTTCATAATGACAGAAACAGGCGATGTTATTTCTAATTCTTTTTCCATCACTAATAACCAAGATGGATTTCAAACATTACTTACAATACTTAATTCTCTTGATGTTCAAGAAGAAATAAGAATAGGGTTTGAAGCTACTGCTCATTATGCCCTAAATCTGAAACTATTCCTTGAAAAAGCCCACTACAGCTTCATGGAATTTAACCCTGTACTTCTCGCGAAGTTTAATAAATCTCAAACTTTAAGACGAACCAAAACAGATGCTATAGATTGCGCTTCTATCGCTCGTTGGTTAATGACAGTAGACTACAAACCCTACCCAGTAGGATTTTATCATACCTACTCTCTAAAGTCATTAACTCGTCTTAGAGATACGCTTGTAAAGCAGAGAAGTTTCTATATCGTCAAAATAACAAATGTTCTTGATCACACATTCCCAGAATTCAAACCATTCTTTGGAAATCGTTTTAGCAAAACCGCTTTATACTTACTAGAAAACTACGGTTCTGCCGAAAAAATAGCTCGAATGAATTCTGCATCCTATGATAACCTCCGAAAAATATCCAGAGGTAAATTTTCGATGCAAAAATTTATAAAGTTAAAAGAATTAGCAGCAAATACTGTTGGAGAAGATAATGAAATCTTTTCATTACAACTTCAAAGCCTTTTAAATCTTTATAACCAAAGTGCTAGCGAGGTAGATAAACTTGAAGAACAAATCATTTCTTTAATCAATGAAATTCAGCCTAAATCTATGACTATTCCTGGCATTGGTCCATTATCAGCTGCTGTAATCTATGCTGAGTATGGTGATATAAATAAATTCAATTCACCATCTGCTATGTTATCTTTTGCAGGGTTAGAACCTGGTTATTATCAATCAGGAACCTCTGAACACGGTGGACATATGGTAAAACGTGGTTCTTCAAATCTTCGTTTTACACTTATGAATCTTTGCATACCATTAATTCAGCACAACATGATATTCGCTGAATTTTATGCCAAAAAGCGCAACGAAGGCAAATCTCATAGAGTAGCATGTTCTCATGTGATCAAAAAACTTATTCGAATCATTTATCATCTTGAAAAAGAAAATATTGATTTCGATTCTTCAAAACTCCGCTGATTGAGTAGTGGCAACCAGCAATACTAATGTATCTGCTTTTCAAAACTCTTTTTGAAAGGTTTATTAAAGTTACCCTTTTTTTCTTTCAAATTTTTTCAAAAAAGCTATTGACTTTTAATAGCTAGTCACCTCGTTATTATGCTTTTTGCATACTGCAACAACGTAAGTATCTAATACATCACCGAATCTTTTGTAGCCTAAATTCTTGCTCTTTTTCACAACATTTTTAGAAAGAATTGCTATGCCCTCACCAAATTCAAGGCTCGTAAATAATGAAGAAAAGTTTTCTGTTTCTCTAATAGCAGGCTTTTCAACCCCCAGCTTTTTTAAATCCTCCACCATTTTTCTTGCAAAAACAGAGTTCTTTGCAGCCTTTGTTATTAGTAATGGACATGCTTTTAGGTCTTCCTTTGAAAGCTTACCCTCCTTTAAGCCTGGCATTTTTTTTGAGTAAACTATTGTTCCATCTCTGCTTGCAACGCGCTTTAAATTATAGTGAATATCATCAGCAATAGCATTTTCCAAGGTAAAAATCATATCCACCTTATCTTCGTCCAGAAGTGATTTGCTCTTTTCGAAGCTTTCTTTTAATATCGAAATACTAATTTCCTCACATTCCTTCTTCAAATATGAGTAAAACTCCGGCAAAAAGTCATCTGTATAGGCTCCATCAAAGCATGCTATTCTTATTTCCTTCTTTTCGCGCCCAATTTTTCCAACCTCTTTTTTAACCGTTTCTAATTGAAGCATAATGCCTTCAACCTTCACCTTAAAATATTCACCCGATTCAGTTAACATAACTTTCCTGTTATTTCTCTCGAAAAGCTTTACACCAAGCTCTTCCTCTAGCAAAGAGATTTGCTTGCTTAATGCCGGCTGAGAAATAAAAAGCTTTTTTGATGCATTAGTAAAATTCAAACAATTTGCTGTTTCTAAAAAATATTCTAACTGTAATAATCTCATATCAAACCCATTATCTCCCTAAATACTACTATGTGCTCTCAAGCAATTCTCTTACTGCTTTATGAAATACACACGAAGCTAAGGTTTTTTTGTAATTCTCTTACTGCTTTATGAAACACACCACAAAGCTAAGTTTTTTGTAATATTCTTACTACCCTGTGAAATATATGCAAAGCTAAAGCTTTAATGCTTCATGTTTCAACCTCTACTGCG
>JAZUDR010000320.1:0-3111 GCA_045639725.1 Candidatus Avigastranaerophilus sp.
GCCATGATAAAGTTCTAAGGCCTGCATTCTCGGAGTAGCTTTTACAAGGCGCGGCAAAAATGTAAATGCCTTGCGGACCATGTCATCAACCTTGGTTCCGCCCAGTTCGTCTTCCAGCCATGAACGCATAATTTTCTGGCTTCGCATAACGAACGGCATTTCAAGCAATTCATCGATATTAGTAAGTATCGGAACTACTGCCGGGCAAAAGAGGCCTCTTTCGCGGCCTAAGCCCATCTTAACAGCTTCTGTAAAGCTAACGGTTTCTTGTGTTTTATGGTTATATAACTTCATGGCGGATATTATAACACAACGCCATAAAAATTTAAAAGAGGGTTAATTTTATAGCCTGCAGGGCTCATTCATTCTTTAGACTACTTCTACTATGCGCATGTTTTCAGGTAATTGGGAAATCCAGGTTAAAGGTGCTTCATCGGAAGGGTCCAGATCAACAACGACATCACAACCAAAAGCAGTAAGGAATATAAAATAGTACATGGCCACAGCCTTGATAGGCCCCTTGTAATAAATCTTCTGAGTATGTTTTTCTTCAAGCACTCTAGCAAGATTTTCAAAAATATCACCGCATTCCTTCATCCAGGTGCAGATTATAGCATTGGCATCAGAAATACTGCCCCCAAGCTTATTCTTTCCTTGTTCTTTGGACAAAGCCGAGCCAGCAGCAACTAATACCCCGTAAGCCTTTTTTGCTATATAGAGGGATTTCTCTGCAGGTAAATCTCGTAACCGCACGGAGACAACAAACTTGTATGAATCAAATTCTAAAATATGCGTACCTCTAAAATTCCTGTATGCCTCTTCTAATTCGTCTTCAGACGGGTATTTACTGAAAATACCTTCAAATATTCTGCCGAATTTTAATGCTTCTTTTTTATAATTTTCAACAAACTGCTCTATTTTGGGATTCTTAGATTTCAAAAAAACAACACTAGCCTTTAACTTAGTCGGATCAAGCAAATCCTCCAATAGCTGCATTCCACTTTTTTCGTCTAATGTAAGCTTGGAAGAATCTACATTTGTTTTATTTGTTGAAGAACCTTTTTGAGAATTAGCAGCCGGCTTAGATGCTGATGTATTTTTTGCTGACAAACCGCCATTTTTAGAAGAACCAGATAAACGTCTTGTAGTGCCAGGAGCAAGCTTATCCTCATCATTATTTCCTGGTTCCAACATCTTCTTGATTTTATCAAACATATCATTCAAAAATTCAAAAGCCATCGCAATCTCCTGTCACTTCACCAATTTACTGATATCAAATAATATAGCAATAAAAAAGATGTATGACAAAATCAATTTTAATGCATAATTATTATCTTTTATAGAAGTGGTGGGTAGAAGGGTGATTTTATACACTATTGGCTGGTAGCTTATGGCTGGTGGCCGGGAAAAACAGCCGCTTACTGCCGTCAGCTGGTGGCTGATAGCTGTAATGCCTGCTTCTCGGCTGTAAGCTGGTGGCCGGTAGCTGTTGGCTGCTCTCGGCTGTAAGCCGGTGGCCGATAGCTGTTGGCTGCTCTCGGCTGGGAACCGGTAGCCGACAGCCGATGGCTTCTCCTATTCTGGCATAGGAACCGGAACAAGAGCAAGTCGGAAGCCGAAGTTGTCACTCGAGCGAGCAGGATTAAAGCTAAAACGATACCATGAAGTGCAGTGAGTGGGGTAGAAATTAAAGCTACCACCTCTCAAAACGCGTGAAGAACCAGTTTCAGGGCCTGTTGGATCTGTCAGATTAGTGCTATCATAGGATTCCGCATACCAGTCAGTACACCATTCAAACACATTGCCGTGCATATCATGCAGACCAAATGAATTGGAAGCCTTTCCTCCTACTTCATGAGTTGCATATGTTGTTTCACCCCGATTAAAGTAATACCAGCCAACTTCGTTCATAGCAGAATCATTACCGGAACTTTCAGTCATTGTTTCACCATTGTTGAAATCCGTGGTAGTTCCCGCACGGCAGGCATATTCCCACTGGGCTTCTGTCGGCAGCGCAAACTTATAACCACTTGGCAGCTGAGATGCGAGCTGACTGTTTATTTCTGCAATAAAGCCTGAAGGTTCAGCCATTATGACATCCCATTTTATATAGACAACCGGCTGTTTGGGACCAGCAAATTGTGAGCCTGCACCGGATGACGGGCTAGAACCCATTATTGCCTCAAACTGTTCGTTTGTGACCTCGTAGGTTCCCATGTAAAAGTCTTTGGAAATCTTTACAGTATTACCGTCTCCATTAGTTCCTCCTCTGACGAAACTGCCGGCAGGACAGTATCTCATTTCCAAGGTAATATCTCCTGGTAACGTAAAGGTCAAAACAGCAAGAGTCCAAGAAGCAACATAGGTCCTGTTTTCTGCCGTGCTGATTTCAATTTCTCTTACAGGGGCATTTTCACCGTATATCCAGCCAGCAAAGTAGTAATTAGTTTTTTCTGGTATAGGAAGATTGAATGTACCACTGGCAGAAGTGTATGTAATCTTGTTGTCAACAACCCAGTCAAATGCAGACAAATCACCACCCTGCGGGTCTAATGTGATTGTCGATATACTTTCAGTCCAACTTGCAACGTAATTTCTTGGTCCGGTAGACCCCTGTGGAATAGTTACAGCCATCGAAGCCGTGCCTTCTTCAATGCCTGTGCCCGTCCAGCCCAGGAAATCACAACCAGTCTTAGTCGGATTGTTCAATGTTATTGTTGCTGAGGTAATATCGTAGGATTCCGGGTTTGCAACGCCACCGTCAAAGGTTGCGCCTTCGAGACCTTCATAAGTAATGTTATAGGTTATGACACCGCCATTTGCAGTGACAGTCACATTTTTAGCAGGCATTGTAAACTTATTGTCAGTAACTGTAACCTCATCACTTGTCCAGGAAGCAAACTGATAGCCTGTTTCAACGGTATATTCAAGAGGAATTTCCTTGCCGGCTTCATAGACTCCGCCTTCAGAAACGCTTGCAATACCTGTTCCCTTCACAATTGTCAAAGTATAAGTATCCGGCGGATTTTCTATCCAGGTTGCCTTATACTTTCTATCGCCAATAGAGCCTTTTTCAATGATAACTTCCATTGTAGCAGCGCTTAAGCCTGT
>JAZUDR010000321.1:0-26490 GCA_045639725.1 Candidatus Avigastranaerophilus sp.
TTCATTACTGCCGCAAAGCGGCAGTTCTTCATGCCCGCAGGGCCTAAAATACCATATCCTCCATGGCTTCATCGAGCATTTTGCCAGCTTGTTCTTCGCCGACATTCTTACAGTAGACAACTTCTGAGCTTAATAGCTGTCTGGCTGTTTCATAAAGGGATTTATCCTTTGTGCCCAATGGCTTTAGCATACTTCTTCTTGTTAATAGACGATATACCTTGGCTACCTGAACCAAATCACCACTTTGTATCTTGTCTAAATAATCGCGATATCTCTGGTGGAAGCTTTTGCTTTCTTCTTCTTCGGCTTCAGTGAAGGCTTCACTTAAAATTTCAAAAACTTCGTCTATTTCTTTTGCGGTGTAAATTGAGCGTAGTCCAACCTTTTCTGCCATTTCGATTGGAACCATAACCTGCCCTAAATCACTATAAGGGAAGTCTATTACGTAGTATTTCATCAGTTTCCCACTTACCTGTCTTTGGGTGATGTCTTTTAAAACTCCGGCACCATGTATTGGATGTACTATGGGAGAACCGACTTCAAATGTACTACTGCTCATCAATTCACTCCTGATTAAAAATCATTGCGTTAGTAATATTAAAACATAAAAATATGGTCAAAACAACCCGTTTCCAGATTGCTTTGACCATACTGCCTATCTTTTTTGGATAGTAACCAAGATTACTTGGCCTTAGCTGCTGGAGCTGCTGCTGGAGCTGCTGCGGCTGCTGGAGTTGCTGCATCAGTTGTTGCTGCTGCGGCTTCTTCTTCTTCCTTAACAGCAGATACCTGACAAAGAGCAATCTTTGCGTTGGTGATAATCTTGAATTCGCCAGCTTTGATATCAGCTACGTGGAGAGAATCGCCAGTACCAAGAGAAGTGATGTCCAACTGGATAACCTGAGGAATCTTGTTTGGTAAGCATTCAATCTTTACAGACTTAACAAGAGCTGTGAAGATACCGCCGTCTTTTTTACCAACTGGTGTGCCAACATATTCCAAATCAACGTTAACTTTAACTGGCTTGTCCATCTGAACAGCCTGGAAATCAACGTGTTCATATTCACTTGAAATTGGGTGCTTCTGGGCTTCGCGAACAAGAACAGTGTGCTTTTCGCTACCAATGGTCAAATCGATCAGAGCATTGCGGTTTACTCTGCGAAGTTTTTCAACATCAGATTTTGCTACAGTGCAATGAACTGGAGTGAATTCCTTGCCATATACAACTGCTGGAACGAGCTTCTGAGCTCTCAGCTTCTTAGATGTTTCTTTACCGGTTTTGTTTCTTACTTCAGCGTTAAATGATAACTCTGCCATAGAAATCTCCTTTATGTGAAATTGATTTGGTAAGTCTATCATTAAAACTTTTAAAAGTCAACCTACTCAATCTTTACAAATCTTAATGAAATTAATTGTCTGATTTTCCTTTCTCAAATGATTACTAATATAGGAGGTCCAAAATGAATAATCTGAAAGAAATAGAGGCTGCTATCAGACTAAGTAGAATGAAAGGGGTGGGGGCGGCAGGCTTTAAACAACTGCTGTCAGAATATAAGCTTCCTTCTGCTGCTTTAAAGGAATGGCTTTCTATAAAACCAGATGCCCGTAAGCTATTGGCTGTAAGTCAGGAAAAGAATTCCGGCGATGACATGATTGAAGCTTCTCTTCAGAAGTTGTCTGAAGAAAAATATTATGCCTATTACTATTCTCAGGAGGGTTATCCGGAACAGCTATGCGATTTAGGTGAGCCACCTCCTGTTATTTTTTCTACTTCCAGGCTCGAAAGACATAATTATGCTGCCATAGTTGGTTCTCGGCAAATTACAGAAGAAAAAATGGAATATGCCAGGCAAAAAACAGAAGAGCTTATTAAACAGGGCTTTTCTATTATTAGCGGTGGTGCTGTCGGAATTGATACAATAGCTCTGAAAACCGCTTTGAAAAACAATTGCTATACTATGGCCGTTCTTGCTAATGGCTTAGATATTGTTTATCCGGCAGAAAACCGCGAATTATTCAATGAAATACGCAGCCGGGGTACACTTATTACTGAATTGATGTTCGGAGCTCAGCCACAGAAAGGATTTTTTCCCACAAGGAACCGGCTGATTTCGGCTTTGGCGGATGTGGTAATTGCAATTCCTGGTTCATCTAAAAGCGGTTCATTGATTACTGCAAACTGGGCTAAAAAGCTTCATCGCTCTGTAACAATCTGTTAGAAGCTTGAAGCAGGGTATTATTCAATACGAAGAAAGTATAAGGTATGTTGCAATAGGCTTTTGGCTCTTAGCTATTAGCTTTTGGCCGAGAAAGCAGGCCGCTGGAAGCTGTAAGCCTGAAGCCTGAAGCTTGGAGCTTATAGCTTATAGCTTATAGCTTATAGCTTGAAGCTTAAAGCTTTACTAGCTACACCTCTATACCAAGTAGGTATAAGGTATGTTCCAATAGGCTTTTGGCCGAGAGAGTATAAAAGAAGCCTCTCAAGCTGAGAGGCTTTTTTATCAATATTACAAAAGTATTGTTGAGCTTAGAAACTTAGGCTAACCAGAGGTCTCCCCCTAATACCTAAGATCAATGACAGCTTCCGCCGCAGGAGCCGCAGCAGCCGTGACAAGTGTGCTGTGGTCTTTCACAAGATGGCTTAATGTCCATAACTTCAAGTTCGAACATAAGAACTTTGCCTGCTAATGGGTGATTGGTATCAAGCTTAACAGTCTTTTCGTCGAAGTCAGCGATAGTTGCCAGGAATTCCTGACCATCCTGTGGGGTTACAACAATCTGCATGCCTTTTTCAAGTTCTGGCTTTTCACCGAAATTTTCTATCGGAACGTTGAAAACAGCTTTTTCATCGTATTCACCGTATCCTTCGGCTGGAGTAAGCTTAATGGTCTTCTTTTCGCCAATAGCCATGCCCATAACGCCTTTTTCAAAGCCTTCAATGAGTCCGCCTTCGCCAACAACGAAATCTAATGGAGAACCATTACGGCTTGAATCGAAGACCTTACCGTCTTCAAATTTTCCTGTATAGTGAACGAAGACCCAATCGTTAGTTTTTACAACTTTTTTTTCTTCAGACATATTTATATTCCTTCTGGCTAGTAACCAAATAATTTTATGTGCCTACAATAACTTGAAATCACTTCCTAAGTCAATATTTTTATTCAAATCATGCTTGCTCTTAATAGGAATATCTATTAAAATGTTTTTATTCTTATATAAGAATAGATGGAGGCATTAATGCTAACTGGACATTGGACCGACGTCCATAATTTTCCACTAGTCAAAGAAGAAACAATTAAACCCGGTTCTTTGGCAACAATACTGAGCGAATCTGTAACACAATTTGCAGACAAGCTTGCTATTAAAGTAGACGACTATAAGCTTACCTATAAGGAATTAGATGACATAACATCTAGAATGGCCGGCAGTCTTCGTCTTTATGGTTTGGAAAAGCAGGAAAAGGTTATTATTTTCCTTCCTAATGCACCCGAAACTGTAATGGCTTTTTGGAGCGTAGTTCGTAGTGGTTGTACCTGTGTAATGACTAATCCGCTTTATTCCGAAGGGGAATTGCAGCATCAGATTGAAGACTCTGAAGCTAAGATGATTATTACCTGTGACCTGTTGCTGTCTAAGGTGTCTGCTGTTCTCGACAAAACTAAGATAACAGATGTTTTTGTTGTAAAAATGAGTGATGCAGAGCAGAATTATGAAGACTCAAGAATTCATCCGTGGTCCGATCTTCTGAAAGAAAACCAGGGTTACACCTGCAAAACTATTGTCCCAGAAAAGGACTTAGCATTCCTTCAGTATACTGGTGGTACCACCGGTGTTTCAAAGGGTTGCATGATTACCCATGCTAATGCTGTAGCTAATGCATACCAGGTTTGCGCTATGTTCAGAAAATACCTAAGTGACGGTGTAGAAGCTTTTGTATGCGTTCTTCCATACTTCCACAGCTATGGTCTTATGACTTCAATATTGTTCCCAACCATTTATGGCGCAAGTCAGACTCCATTGCCACGTTTCAGCCCGAGAAGCCTTCTTTCCACTATTCAGAAAGAAAAAATCACTGTAATTCCAACAGCACCTTCTATTTTCAATGCTTGTCTTACTCAGAGAGATATTGACGCCTACGATATATCTTCTTTGAAGCTTATCGTATCTGGCTCAGCACCTCTTTCTGTTGCTAATTTGCAGACCTTTGAAGAAAAGACAGGCGCTTTGATTTCTGAGGGCTACGGATTAAGTGGAGCCTCGCCTGTAACTCACTTCTCACCACTTGATGGACCTCACAAGATTGGTTCAATTGGTATTCCTCTGCCATTCACAGAAGCTAAGATTGTTGATGTTGAATATGGCATCAAGGAACTCGGAGTAGGGGAAAACGGCGAACTGTGCATCAGAGGCCCTCAGGTTATGCTTGGCTATTATAACCATAAGGTTGAAACCGATATGGTTCTTCGCGATGGTTGGCTCTATACCGGTGATATTGCTCACTATGACGAAGATGGTTATTTCTATATTACAGACCGTAAGAAGGATTTGATTATCTGTGGCGGCTACAATGTTTATCCAAGAGAAGTTGAAGAAGTGCTCTTCAGACATCCTAAGGTTAAAGAAGCTGCTGTTATTGGCGTAAAGAGTGAAACCCGCGGTGAAATGGTAAAAGCTTTCATCGTTCTCAAGGAAGGTGTAACTTCAGATACTAAGGAAATAATTGCTTATTGCCGTCAGAATCTGGCTAATTACAAGGTTCCGAGAGAAATCGTATTCAAGGATAGTTTGCCGAAAACAGCTGTTGGCAAGATTCTTCGCCGCCAGCTGCAAGAAGAAAAATAAAAGAAAGTTGAGCTTGTATTATGCAGATGAATTTCACAAAAGAAGAAATGGAAAGACTTCTCGAACTCTTGAACATTGCTGACTGGGTTCTTACCTCTCAGGATGTTGAAGATGATGAACGCAAAGATCCTTATACAGATCTTTTGAAGAAAATCTACGCTGAAGCATACAAGAATGGTATGACTAAGCAGATTGAATTCGATGAAGACTGCAAAGAGTATTTCCCAAGCGAAGATTGGGAAGACAAGTCTCAGGCTCACGACTTTATCGAAGAATACGACGACGCTACCTTCTGGGAAGAATTAATCTATAGACTTGCTGACCGTGATATCGACAGACAGATGGAAGGCAAGGTTCCTGCCAGTGTTAAGGCCCAGATTGAAATGTTTACCAAGATTCAGACCAAGTATGAAGAAGAATTCGAAAAGCACAATCTTGATAATCTCGAAGTAGTAAAAGCTTCTGCCAAGAAGGCTGCTCCTGCCAAGAAGCCTGCTGTTAAAGGTGCTGCTTCAGCTAAAAAGCCAGCAGCTAAGAAGTAATTAAGCAATAAAAAAATACCCTCTCATGTGAGAGGGTATTTTTTTGTTTATAAATATTAAGCTTTTAATCAGCCCTGAGCGAAGTTTTCTGGAGTCTGACCTGAGAATACACCAGAGTATTTACCAGAAGATTCACAGCGCTGGAAAATGAACTGACATACTGGAGTGCCAGGGATTAACTTCAGAGGAATAGGACCGAAGTTAGAGATTTCAAGAACCTGATGGTTGCAGATACCAGGCTGCATGAATGATGCAGAGATATGAACAAGGAGACCAACACGGGCGAAGCGGCTGCGGCCTTCGAGCCAACCAGAGATACCATCGCCGAGAGTAACCTTTTCCTGAGTAATGCCAAGAACAGTCTGACCAGGCTGAACAGTGAGAGTTCCGCCTTCTGGAATAACAATACCCTTTGTTGCTGCCTTGAAGTCGAGGTCAGCAGTCATATTGAGAGCATCTGGCAATGCAACGAATACACGGAAAGCATTTGAGAGGTGCAAATCGATGCTGGCCGGACCAAGCATTTTTTCGTTAAATGGTTCTACTTTTATTGTGCCTTTTTGTATTTCTTTTAAAATGGCTTCTCTACCAAGAATGGACATGTGTTCCAATTCCTCCAAAAGTTGAGTGTATAAACATTATATCACGCTTTTGCTGGTTTGGGTATCATCAATTCCTATTCTTAATGTAAAAATAATTAAAGCGTTAATTCCACATTGTTTTGTCGGGGACGTAGGATTCTAGTTTTGATTCGTATTCGTCGTCCAGAACAGAGAAAAAGTCGAGACCGGTTTGTTTTTCTATTTCGTCTACGCTTGTTAAGAATTCGTTGAGAATTTCTTTGCCTGTTACTTTTTGGGGAACGATGAACGGTAGAACCCTGATTTTACCTTTGTCTTCGTCTACTAATATTTTAAAGAAAGCGTCTGGGATTTCTACCTGCTTATTCAAGATTTCAATGTGTTCATCAAATATTGGGCCGGTGAAAACATAAATACCGTTGAATTTATTGGCGTAGGCTTCTTCCAGTCTTTCGAGACGTTCCCAGGTTTTTCTGTTCAGTTCAGGCTTCTGCGGGCATATGTTAGACATGAGGAAGGTTTCAATCTGGCCCTGTTTCCCATATCTTGAGGCTATTGCGGCATTGGGGCACATATGGCCTCTGTCGTAGCCGGTTCTTGTATATACTCTCTGATCAACCTTGGATTTGGTTCTGAAATCAGTAATGAATCCGCCTGGACGTGGTAGTCTTCCCTGAGTTTTGTGGGCACATAAGTAGTAGGCAACCCAAAGTGGGTTTCTTCTTGTTTCGCTATAGGCTGCGTAATAAGGTGTGTTTTGCAGGATTGTTACAGCGTGCTTTGTTACTGGCGCTCCACCATAAACCAGATTCTTGAATCTGTTGGTAGCTTCTCTGAGCGCTGGGTTAATCGGTTGCCATTCCCTTGCTGGTGAAACAAATTTGCTGGGAGTTGTGGCTTGTGTTGTTGAAGCAGCGGCTTTATCAGCTTTTGCAGGAACAGCATCTTGTTTTGAAAAAGTGTGGCTATTGTTCGCTGGCTTTGTTGCTGCTTGTCTGGGGATTGTTACGGTCTGCTGCTTTTGATGACTTTCATAGGCTTCAAGGCGGTCATGCTTTTTTTCTGCAGAAACGTAGACTGTATCATTTGAAGGCTTTGAATAAGGCTTGGCTGCTTTTATTCTTGTGTTGACGCTTTTATATATTAAATACCCGCCGACAGCACTGAATAAAAGAAGAAGCCCGATAATAACCGCTGCTATGCCTCCACGCCTGGTAAACCAATGACTGTTATGGAGGTATGCGCTTTTATTTCGGGCTATCATTAGAAATCAGTTGCTTAGTTATGGTCTTTGCAGCTAGTAACCTTACGGATGACAGCACAAAGTTCATCTGCTGTGATTTCGTGATTCTTCTGCATTTCGTCCAGTGTTCTTGTGGACTGTGAATAATTGCGACAACCGATTCTGACAGGATTCTTGAAGCCTAGTGAAGCTATAAATCCGCCAAGACCTGTTTCTCGACGGTGGTCTTCAAAGGTAAATACATATTTATAGCGTGCGATGGCGTTCTTTAAGAACTTGTTTGAATCGTCATAGCGCAATACCGGGATTACATCAAGAGCAATATTTTCATCATACAGGGTATCGATTGCGTCAAGAGCTGCGCTCAAGGTATGAGGACCACTTGTGAATACAATACATCTGTTTTCTTCATCAGGCTGTTCTGACTTGAAAATGCCTACGTTATCGAAGCAGTAAGGCATATCAAAATCGTCGTCACATGGGGTTCTGTGAAGTCTTATGTAAGCCGGCTTTGCGTGACCGGTTTCTGCATATTCCTTCTTCATGCGGCTGATAGTGGCTTCAAGCATCTGGGTAGTAGTTTCTTCATCTACTGGTTCCAGAATTTCAATGTCACCTAGTGTGCGCATGAGACCTATGTCTGTTATGGACTGATGGCTTTTCCCATCGGTAAAATAGTCTGCACCGGCATAATGACCTGCAAATATTACTGGCAGTTTTTCTGTGATGATGGCAAATATCTGGTCCAGACTGCGTTTATAGAAAGAAGCATAAGTGTTCACAACAGGGATTCTGCCACCGAGAGCAAGACCAGCCGCGATAGAGCACATATCCTGTTCGCTTATTCCCACTTCAATAAAGCGTTCGTCAAAAGCAAGGGCTACGTCTGTGAGCTTGCAGGATTTTTCAAGGTCCGCGTCTAATACGTATATGCTTTTGTCGTTTCTACCTATTTCAAGGAGAGCATTAGCAAAAGCCTGGCCTGTTGATTTGATTGAACCCTTAACAGGCTTGGTTTCTACATATTTAAGGTTCTTCTTGTATTCGTCATACTTGAACAGCAGAGCCTGACTATTAACAGCTTCAACAAGTTCGTCAACCATTTCGATGTATTGAGAGTCTGTTGGAATCTGGCCATGCCACACACCAGCTCTGCGTGGAATGTTGCGCTGCATTGCTGTCAGCTTAGTGCCATGACCTTTTTCAGTTGAAGCAATAATAATTGACGGGCTTGGATCAGCCAAAGTTGCATCAATAGCTTCACAAATCTGTTCCGGATAGTGACCATTTACTTCTCTGACTCTAAGACCGATTCCTTCAAAAACCATAGCCCAGTTGCGGGCGTCTTTGATATCGTTGGTCTGGCTGTCTGACTGTAAATGATTGCGGTCTATGATTGGAACAATATAGCCAGGATTGTGCTTTCTGAGACTTAGAAGTGATTCAAAAACCTGACCTTCCTGTAATTCGCCATCTCCAATCAATACAAAGATTGGGTCCTTGCGGCCACAGTCTCTATTACTGATTGCTGTTCCTATTGCCTTAGACAACCCCATACCAAGAGAACCGCTATCTGTATCAACACCAGGAGTGTTGCGGTCACAATGGGCTGGCAGGCAGCCGTTCTTTTTATAGCTATCAAGGTAATCTGTTGTGAAAAGATCAAAGCTTGATAATATCGCATATTGAGCCATTGCTGCATGGCCTTTTGATAAATAAACAGTACCGCGCAAACTCATTGGGAGCTTGGGGTTGTTTATATATCTATGGTAAATGCAGGTCAGGATTTCCATGCTGGAGAAACAGGCACCTAACCAGCCGTGATTAGCTGACTTTAAACCTGCCAGGCAGTTGATTCTATGCAAATTAGCAATATTACCTAATTTATCGATATCGTTGCCAAATGATTGTATGAATTCGCTTGGTATTTTAAAGGTATTCATAAGGCTTGTTACTTTGTCTTTACGTCAGTTGGATCAAATCTGATGATTTCAGTTGATCTGAGCTTTTTGGTCTGAGCGTCTTTGATTGTGTAGATAAGCTTATCTTTGCCTAGCTTATTGGGATATTGATTCTGGGCGTCTTCCTGGACTACAGTTAACATTTTTTCATAATCAGGAAGGTATTCGACTGTTCCCTGAATTTTCAATTTTCTGTTTTTGGCCTGTTCTTCAGTGATTGGAAGAACGAAGTCCAGGGTTGCGCTCTGCCCTTCAACAAGATTGGTAAAGGTAGCTACTTTTGGAGTTGGAACAAGAGTTGGATCGCCAACAACCTTGGCAGAAAGCTTTATATCTGTCGCTTCGCCAATAAGTGGCATAACATCAAAACGGAAGGTAACAGTTTTTTCTGTATGAGAATTGAGAAACAGCTGTTTACCCATGGTTTCTGGTGGTGCATAAAAATCTTTTCTGTCGCTAGCAACAGCTGGAACTGCTATAGCGCAAGCAAGGATTAGTGGTAAAGCATGAAATATATTCATATCACCCTCCGTAATTGTTTAATACTTTCAAAAACATTATATCCTAAATAGCTTTCTTATTGCAATACTAGATTAGCCCGCTTTCAATCAAACTTTCATTATGAAATTTTACAAAGCGTGTTATAATAAGACAAACCTGACTGTCTGAATAA
Source organism: Candidatus Avigastranaerophilus sp. (assembly GCA_045639725.1). Classification (GTDB taxonomy): domain Bacteria; phylum Muiribacteriota; class Ozemobacteria; order Ozemobacterales; family Ozemobacteraceae; genus RUG334. Next base: position 9,843 of record JAZUDR010000321.1, read on the forward strand.
TCAGACAGTTGGGGTTGGGGGCTTGGGACTGATAAATCTAAGCTATTCCTGACTTTTCAAAGCTTATCGTTGATTTGTGCTTTGATAATTTTGTAGTTTCTAGATTGTCTCAAACGAAGGGAGATAATATCGCATGATCAGATATCTTACTGCAGGGGAATCTCATGGCCCGGCTTTGTCAGCTATATTAGAGGGAATGCCGGCCGGAATAGAAATTAAAGAAGAAGATTTTGCTGATATTCTCAAAAAAAGACAGGCCGGTTATGGTCGTGGCAAGCGCTGCAAGCTTGAACCTGAAAAGGTAGAAATACTCTCTGGCATCGTAAATGGCAAAACAATAGGTTCCCCAATTGCTTTAATGATTAGGAACGCTGATTATCCTAATCATGCACATTACATGGCTCCCTTCAATGCAGAAAATCCAGAAGCAGGCAAAATAAATATACCGTTACCTGGTCATGCCGACTTGCCAGGAATGCTAAAATACGGCTTCGATAACTGTCGTTATGTAAGAGAAAGGGCTTCTGCCCGTGAGACTGCTATCAGAACTGCTGTGTCTGTGCCTGCGAGATGTCTGCTGAGGAGTAAGGGAATACGTAGTCTATGCATGGTTTCAAGCATTGGCAATATTGAAGCGGATATAAATACTGAAAAATCCTATGAAGAGCTTGAAGCTGCTATAAAATCTGTTGGGGATGATTTCTTAACACCAGATAAAAACGTTGTTCCAGCCTGGAAAGCGCTTATTGATCAATGCACTGAAAATAATACCAGTCTTGGTGGAAGTGGTGTTGTCATTGTTTTTGGCCTGCCAGCCGGACTTGGTAGTTATGTCGAATATGACCGTAAATTAGACGGCAGGCTTGCTGCTGCTGTAATGTCTGTCCCTGCAATTAAGGCCTGTGAAATTGGCGATGCTATTGAAATATCTAAGCTTCAGGGAAATGCAGCTGATAAAATAATCTATGATGAAAAACAGGGTTATACCCGTTCTGGAAATGTCGCAGGTGGATTAGAGGGTGGAATTACAAATGGGCAGCCATTAGTAATCAAATTTTATATGAAGCCGTTACCTGCTAATAGTAGGGTTGATTCTGTTGATTTAACAACAGGGAAGGCTGTTAAGCCTGATTATTATCGTTCTGATGTGCAAGCTGTCACTGCGGCAGCCGTAGTTGTTGAATCTGTTATTGCTTTAGAACTAGCTTCTGCTATCTCTGAACACGCTCGATTTTAAAAAACAGGGGTCGGGACGGATGCCCCGCCCCCTGCTTATTTAAAATTCGGAGTTAGTTATTAGAATGAGGTATCGAAAGCATTGTCGAAGGAGTCATCGATAGTGCCTGCTGGCTGAACTGCTGCTGGTGCCTGATACTGGGCTACTGGAGCCATATTGGTTTCTGGCAACAATGAAGTTGGAGCTGCAGATTCGATGCTCTGAGCAATGATATGAGGAGTGATGAGGATAATAAGTTCCTGAGAAGAACCAGTTTTACCCTTATAACTGAAGAGAGATTTGATAATCGGGATGTTACCAAGCAGAGGAATCTTGTTGTTTTCCTTGGTTTCATCGTCTTTAATCAAACCGCCGATCAAGATTTCTTCACCGTCTCTTACGCGAACTGTAGTCTTGGCTGAACGAGTACCAATGATAGGATAAGTACCGTTGTTAGACCACTGAGTAACCTTAGATACTTCTGGTTCTGCGTCAACAGTGATGTAACCATCGTCGTTGATACGTGGAGTAATCTTGAGCTTGATACCTGTATCTTTTTCCTTTGGTGGCTGGTCTGCGCCGCCTGGATAAATAACTTTTTCACCGACTGTAATGCTGGCTTCCTGACCATTTACAGCAGAAATCTTTGGATTGCTGAGTGTCTTGGTTTCGCTGCGAGTTTCAAGACAAGAGAAAGTAGCCTTGAAGAGGAGGTTTTCTCTGTAGAAATCGCCTAAGCCAAACATTTCACCCTGCTGACCAGTGAATGATTCCTGGTAAAGACCAGAGTCTGGATTCTGTGCAAAGTATTCCTTTGTGGACAATATCGGAACACCTTTGTCGAAATCTTCAACACCACTGCCCTGAGAACCTGCCTGCCATTTGAAACCGATTCTCTTGGCTGATTCGGTCTGAACTTCAACAACCTTTGCTTCAATCATAACCTGATGAACTGGAGTATCGATTGTTTCAATAAGTTTCTTTACTTCATCAAGAAGTTCCTTGCTGCCTGATACGATAACTGCGTTAATGCGGTCGTCTGTAGCAACTCTGATATCTTTCTTGATTGTAGTAGAAATTACTTTGCTTACGTCAGCTGCCTTAGCATACTGAAGTCTCTTAGTGATTGTGAGACCTTTTTCGAATGCTTCAACAAGCTTCTTTTCATCTGCAAGAATCCAGGTGTTACCAATCTTGCGAACTGCAAAGCCATTAGTCTTGGCAATAAGGTTCATGGCTTCTTCGTAGTAAACGTCAGACATTTTGACGGTTACCTGACCGCGAACGCTTTTTTCAGCAATAATGTTTGTGCCAGACTGCTGAGCAATGACTTTGATGATCTGACGGATGTCAGTATCACGGAAATCAAGAGTAATGTTGTCCTCGGCCATAACAGCGCCGGGGAACCATGTCGCAGCTGCGAGGGCAGCGGACAATAGAAGTGTTCTACTTCTCTTTTTGGTGTTACCCATGAACCTCATTTTTTTCTTACCTCCGAACGGTAATTTCCGAATAATATGGCATAAGCTATTGTTTTATAGCTATGACAGTAGACTCATCGACACCTTTTGTTTATTCCTTAACCTTTTTTTGTATTATTTTTATTTTTTTTATGATTTAAGCTTCTGGGCAGGGAGCTCTAAAACAAGACAAAAAGAACCCCCAGACTTTATCAGCCTGGGGGTTCGCAATATGGGTTTCTATATTGGACGAGTTAATCAGTCTTTGGCGTCATCGCCGCCAATCTTGAAGGTGTGACGTCTCTGTTCTTTATTAGAATAAACTACTACTCTGTCAGCGTAGATATCAACAACTTTGAATTTGCCTTCTACAATCTGATCCTTAGTAAGAGTTAATTCTTCATTTTCGAACTTAACGATTGCAAGACGACTGCCTTCATTACCAACAATACCGGTTACGAAAAGCTTGATTGGTTTTACTGGCGGGGCAGCGGGTTTTTGCTTTTCCACTGGTTTTACTTCCTGGACTTTGCGGACTGGAGGTAAAACAACCTTTTTTTCAACGATTGGTCTGAAAGGATCCTTCTTTGGCTTTTCTACGATTGCTGTCCAAGTTTTCTTGGCACTATCATAGTTGAGGCGGTGAGGAATCTTTTCGTCATCGTCTGAAGTCATCTTAGTGCAGAGTTCTTCGATGATTTCTGATTCAGGACGGTCTGCATTTGATGCCTGTTCTTCTTCAGTTGGCTCAGAAGCACCAGCGACATCGAAGTCTTCATCCTGAGCGAATACCTGTGGTGCGGCCATAAGGAAACCAGCCATACAGATGATTCCCAGGGCTCTGAGAGATGTTAATCTGCGCATTGGTTATTTCCTTTCTTAACTCAGTATGTATACTTTTGCACTAAGAGTAATGCTGAGCATTGGACTCTTGGAATCTTTGTCAACTTCTGATGAAACTGATACGTTCATTGAACCTGCTGCAAGGTTGATGATCTTTCTCTGTTCCATTACATTGAGGAAGCAGCTAACGTTATTGAAGGTGCCGAGGATAGTCATTTCAACTGGAAGTTCAGACCAGTCTTCTGCTCTTACCAATGGTGAAATTCTGATGTCCTGGAATTTTACCTTGAACTTGTTAGCGATGGTTTCAGTTGAATCAAGAAGCTTTGGTACTACTGTGTTCAAAGGAATTGATTCGGTCTGAAGCTTGCTCTTCTGTTCGTTGAGTTTGGATATCTTGTCTTTTAACTTTCTGATATCAGTATCGAGACTTTCGAGTCTTTTAAGTTCCTGCTTGTGGTCTTCGATTTTGGTAACCAGTTCTTCTCTTTCTTTGAGAGCTTCTTCAACTTCTGTGAAGTAGAAGCCAATGCCTGCGCCAATTGCAAGAACTATTATTAATATAAAGGCTGTTGCAAAGTTATTCATGTTAATCCTCCGACTTTGATGCCAGTTCGCGAGCTAAGCGACAGTTAATTTCAAATCTCCATACCGGCATTTTTTCGTAAATGTTCTTGGTTGCACTTGTTAAGAATACTTCCTGGAAGTATGGGCTACCAAGGAGAGCTTCGATAAACTTCTGAATACCTTTGGTAAGCTTGGCGCCGCCTTCTTTTGGTTCTTCCTTGCCGTCTTCGTTACAAGAATAAGCTGTAATCTGAACACGTCTGTCAGAGTCAATACGAAGGTTGGTTATCCAAACAGTCTTTTCAGGAACACGTGAAGTTAAGCAACTGAGAGTCTGTGACCACTGAACGAGGTTTGCACCAGAAAGCTGGATCAGTCTGTTGATTTCATTCTGGAGACTGTTGCTTTTCTTTCTCAGGGTTTCTTTTTCACTTACCTTAGAGCTTTGCTTCTTGATATCTGAATCAAGCTGCTGTTCTTCCTGCTTGTATTCATCATTGAAGGTAGACATGTAGTCTTCACCGATGAACCAGCCGGCTGCAATTGCCCCTAGACCTAGAATTACTACAAAAATTGGAAGGTAGTTAACAAATGATATCGATTTTTTTCGCTTTTCGGTTAGTAGGTTTACTCTAATCATTAGTCTTCAGTCACTCCTCTCAATGCAAGTCCAATTGCAACGGTGAACTGCTGAAGGTTGTTGTAAAGTTCTTCAGTGTCTTCAACGTTAATTGAAATGCCTTCAAGTGGGTTACCAAGGTTAACATCAACACCAAGTTCATTCATAAGGAAGGTGCTGAAACCGCCAAGATTGGCACTACCACCGGACAGGATGATTCTGTGAATCATCGGTTCACGGGACTGAGCCTTGAAATAGTCGAAAGATCTACGGATTTCAGATGCAAGTTCGTCAACTGTTCCCTGAATTACTTCAGAGATTTCATTGCCTGCTGCTTCTGCACCAATTGAACCTTCAGAAATCTTTGTGGCTTCTGCCTGGTCAAATTCCTGTTTAAGGGTATCCTTCAATGCATCGGTAATCTGGTTGCCGGCAATAGGGATGTTACGAGTGAATTCAAGAACACCGGATTTCAAAACTGAAATGTTAGTGGTTCTTGCACCTGTATCAATGATAGCGATTACTTCGCCACCTTCCTGAGAATCGGCGGTCTGCATGAAAGAATTTTCCAGAGCGTTGATTGCTGCAATAGTATCAACGTCTACAACTTCTACTTTACCAGCGGCCTGCTTTAAAACGTCAGTGTAGGAATTAACAAGCTCCTTCTGTGCTACAACAAGAAGAATCTTATACTTTCCGCCGCCTTCACCTTCTTCTTCTTCAACAGTCTTCAGAACTGCATGTGTTACACTTACTTCATCAATTGAATAAGGAACATACTGTTCGGCTTCAAGCTTTACAGTGTCCGTCAGTTCTTCTGGGCTCATTACTGGCAGTTTGGTGAAACGCATGATAACGTTCTGGCCAGAAATTGAAGCGAAGATACGGTTTGTCTTGATTTTCTTTGTCTTAATGATTTCCTTGATGACTTCTGCAACTGCCATCGGATCACCGACGGAACCTTCAGACATTGCGTCTGGTGGCAACGGCATCATACCGTAGTTAATCAGTTCAGGTAGTCCGGAAGGATTGTTTTTGAGTTGTACTATTTTTACAGCAGAGGTACCAATGTCGATACCGCATGCTATATTGTTCGACCCAAAGCTGAGACCCATATTGTCTTCCTCCAAACTGTGTCGAAATGTTAACCTTTCGACATAAAATAAATTACTCGTCAGTTTCCTATCGACTTTTGTTTATGAAAAACTTAATAATATTAAGTTTTTTTATCATTAGACTGCAAAAAAATCTTAATTTTATTAATTTCTCCATTCATTATAATCTTTTTTATCGAATCTTAGTCGAAAAATTCTTTTTTATTAATTAATAGCCCAGACTTTTTAGCGCAACTCCATGATAATAGTGGGCTAAAATCTGTCTGTAATTCCAGCCTTGCTTCCCCATTTCAACTGCACCTGACTGGCACATGCCAACCTGATGACCGTAGCCTCTGCCAAAAAGATTTATTTTGGTTATTGGCTTTAATACCTTAGAAGGCTTGGATACATACTTTGATGTCATATTAGAATTTACGCTACTGGCTTGTGTGGTTGTCTTAGCTGTTGAAATAGCTGCATTCTTGAAATCATAAGAAATACATTTCCAGCCATCAGCCGGCATTTTAGCTCTGACAAGTCCGCCTGCACAGTATACTAAAAGCTGCTTTGGAGACTGTTGTGGATTTGCGAAGCCATTTATCATTATATTGGAGAAATTTTTGTATTTTACTGGCTTGGCTTCAACGGCTGATTTCGCTGAGGCTATAGCATTGGTAGCTTCTGTGCGGTCGCCTAATACAAATGTTGTGCTGGGCAGGTCGAATATGCGACGCACGGTAGTGCCTTTTATTTTCTGCTCACCATTTTTTGCCTGGAAAACCATATATGAAACTCTATCCATCTTAGATGGAGCCTCAATTTTTATATCATATGCCTCACCAAGGGTAACATTTTCTTTTGCCAGGGCAGCACGCAAATCTGGAATTGAAATCTCTTTATTCCAGCGATATTTACTACCTTTGGTGCAGAAATTACATGGAACGCGTGTCAGATATGGCAACTGAGCTCCGCCAAAAACATCGGAATTATTGGAAGTCATACCACCACAGGTTGCAAAATAAAGTGCAGTGATAGGTGTGCCATTGTAGACCAGAACATAGGCTTTGGTGGCTTTTACTGCATTGTCGACAGAACTACGTTCGGCTTTTACCCCAGAATAAACCTGACAGTGAGTAGTACTGCAGATATCTGCATTGTCTGAACTGTGGCGACCTTTGTGTGCATAAGCATAGGTTCTTGCGATTACTGCCTGAGCCTTTAAGGATTCATCAGGTGAACTTGCACCGATTTCACTGCCAACTACACCTCGTAAATAATCCTCAATACCTATAATGTTTACTGCGGTTGCTCCAGAAGAGGTGAATTTGACTGCTAGTAAACCACGATATTCTTTCCCATTAAAACTGAAAAGCTCTTTATTGGGTTTGAAAGTAATCGTTTCATTTAGATATAGCGGCTTCGCAGGCTTCTTATTGTTCCTGCTTTTTTTGCCTTTCTGAGGCTTTTCTTCCTTGGTTTCTATTTTCGAGGTCCAGGAAAATTCTTCGTTAGCTTTCAGGGCTTTGATGCGTTTGCCCTTGGAATTTAATATCTGACCGCCGTTCTGAAAAATAATCTTTACGCTTTCATAGGAACCTGAACCTAGCTTTACGCGCAGGTCTGGCTCTTTTATGCGTTCTTTTCTAGCAGTTTTTTCTACCTTGAGATTACTCTTTTTCGTGGTCTGGGCGGCTTGTGGCTGTGAAACAGTGGAAGTGGTAACCTTAGACTGGGTTGTCTTAGCCTGTGAGGTTGTAGGAGCAGCCGTCTTTGATTGTTTTGACTTAGTCTGAGATGCTGTAGAAACTGTAGCCTTTGGCTGTGTGGTTGTTTTTGGTTGGGAGATAGCAGTGGAAGCCCTTGGCTGAGATATTTCTGCTTTTGAGTCTTTGGGCTGAGTTATCTTTATGGCAGATGTAGATGTTATTTTGCCCGTTGGAGCATTGTTTTTCGACGAATTTGCTATGATTGGCTTGCTGGATGCTGCCGGGGTTTGGGCTGTATTAGTCTGAACTGAAGCTCTCGTAGAGGCAGCAGCATTTGCGTTTGGAGTAGTAGATGCCTTGTTTGAATCAGAATTTACTACTGTATTATTTGCCTTAGCAGAAATCTTATTGAAAAAATCATTAGCTTTTTCGTTAGCAACTGTTTGGCTTGTTCCGGATTGTCCAACGCTTTGCTGTGCGGTTGAACTGCTTGTTTTTGTGTTCGACGGTATTTGGGGTGTCTGAACTTTTCTTACTGCTTTCTTAGGCCCTATGTTTTCCTTACGATAATTGCTTTCCTTTAATGGAATTACCTTGGATTCCTTATTTAAAGCAGCCTGCGATAAAGAAGTGAAGGCAAAAGAGTATAGCAATGCTAGAAGTAGTAAATACTTAGGACTTCTATTCATTATTTTGCCTCCGTTTTCTTTATATATGATGGTATTACTCAGTCTGCCAGTAAGCAGGGGTAATGCTTTTTGTCGTCCTTGTATCTGTCGTGCTCGCTGAAGATACAGCCACAATATTTCTGTCGATAAAGCTCGTATTTTCTTGCAAGCTCATGGGAGCCTCTGAAGCCTGGTCTGAAATCTGTATAATGAAATTTTACTCCATACTTTTCTGCTGCTTCGTTGCCGACCTTCTGCAGTAGTTCATGATTCTGGTATGGACTAATCAGAAGGGTAGTGGAAATCTCATCAAACCCGTTTTCTTTGGCTGCTTTCGCTGTCGCTTCAAGTCTTAAACGATAGCAGGTGGCACAGCGTTCTGGGCCAAAATGACCGTTTAATGCTTCTAGAAAACGATTCAGACCATATTCTATATCACCCTTTATTATGGGCAGTTCATAAATCTGAGCCATCTTTATGAATGATTGCAGTCTCATGTAATGCTCTACAAAAGGATGGATATTTGGATTTTCCCAGAATACTGCGGTCTGCCCTTTTCCTACTTCTGCTTCAAGAATAGGATAGGAGCCTGACAAACACGGACCACAGCAGGTATGAAGCAGAATCATTTTACTAATACTCCGGAAAGCGTGTAATTGCGGGCAGCAGTAATCTTAACATTTACGAAATTGCCAATCATGCTTTCGTCACCTTCAAAATCAACTGGTCTGCCAGTGCGTGTCTTGCCCAGCATACGGTTTTCTGAACGTGAAGCGCAGGTTTCTACAAGAACTTCAAAGGTCTTGCCAATCTGTTTCTGGCTTTCTTCATTGGAAATCTGATTCTGGACTTCAATAAGCCTTGCCAGACGACCCTTCTTGACTTCGTCACTGAGCTGTTCCTTCATGGCAGCAGCCTTTGTGCCGGGTCTTGGGGAATAGTAATACATATAAGCAGATTCGTATCTGACCTGCTTTACAAGGTCGATGGTTTCTTCAAATTCTTCTTCTGTTTCGCCTGGGAAACCGCAAATAATGTCTGTGCTGAGACTTACGCCAGGAATGTTTTCGCGGACCTGTCTGATTAAATCAAGATAGCGTTCACGTGTGTAGCCTCTGCGCATAACTTCGAGAACACGGTTATTGCCAGCCTGGAATGGAAGATGATATTGCTCACAAACCTTTGTGAGCTTGGAAATTCTCTTGATTGCTTCTTCTGTAAAATCTCTCGGGTGTGAGGTCAGGAAGCGGACCCACTTGATACCATCGATTTTTTCGATTTCTTCAAGAAGTGTTGCAAAGCCTTCCTTCATGCCAAGGTCTTTTCCGTAAACATTTACGTTCTGACCAAGAAGCAGGACTTCTTTAACGCCTTTGCTGGCCAGGTCTTTGATGTAAGCGATGAGTTCGTCCAACGGACGGCTGATTTCAGGACCCCTTACATAAGGAACGATGCAGTATGCACAGAAATTAGTGCAGCCACGGATAATGTTAACCATAGCTGAGAATGGGCGGGTTAATACGATTCCGTCAGCTGTTTCGCCTTCGAAGGTGCCTTTGCCGGCAAAACTGCCAAGTGCCTTCTTTTTGCTGACAGCTTCTTCTAGCAGCTGTGGAAGCTGGTTAATATCATTCGGACCAAATACTATATCTACCATTGGAAGCTGCTTCAGAAGCTCACTCTTGTGGTTCTGGGCCATACAGCCTGAAACGCCGATTACAAGCTTGGGATTCTGGCGTTTTAATGGGGCTAGTGATCTGATTCTGCCGAAAAGACGTTCTTCTGCATGCTGTCTTACACTACAAGTATTAAAAAGGATTAAATCAGCTTCTTCTTCGTTTTCGGTTTCTACATAACCCATTGGAAGAAGTATACCACGCATACGCTGGGCATCAGCCTGATTCATCTGACAACCAAATGTATTCAATACAAATTTTCTATTTTGAGTATTCATAACGCGCAGTTTATCATATACGACCCACTTTCGTAAAGGGGGGAGGGGGATTTGGTCGGCTTTTCTAGACTGTCAGCCAAAAGCTACTAGCATATGATAGAGAATATATGCTATACTTTAGCGACTTGCGAGGTATTCCATGAAAAATATTAAACTGAAATCTTTGGCGGCAGCCGCTTTGATGAGTGTCTGTATTCCCGCTTTTGCCCAGGAAAACGAAGCTGTTATAGCCGATAATATAGTATATTCAAGAGCCTTTGTAAAAGGTCAGGAAAGAAATGTGGTCTTTGTAGACGAAAGTCCCTGCTATGAAATTATGACACGTTCTACCGCAGAAGCCGCAAAGCTTTTCTTCCTGTTCAGAAACATAAGCGAAGATACTATGAAGGTTATGGGCGTTAAGTGGTTCAAGGCAACACTGCTTTCCTCGCCAATGAGCGGCCATGAACAGTTTAATATTCAGACTTATTATGATAGCAGCAATGCTTTCCAATTTGCACCGGATTATCTAAGCTTCTTCAAGAGCAGAAACAAGGCAATGGTTCAGTCTGTTACAGGTGTTGATCTGATTGGTATGAGCACTTCCGAATTACTCAGCATCTTCGGAGATGGCGTTAGAACAACAACTGGCAAGGGTTGCAGATTCATGCACAATATGTGTGACCTGTATTCTGATGCAGGCGATGAAAGAATATATTTCTATGTTGAAGATGACGTCGTTACGGAAGTTGCCTACGAACATGAACCCGCAGTTCCGATTGCTTCCGGTCTGAAATCTTTCTGGGGATACACTCCTGTTCCTGAAGGTTGGTGCACTAAAGGCGAATGCAGCTATAGCAACGTAAAAATCAGGGAAAGTATTCCAGATGGCGAAGTTGTAGGCAAAATCAGTGTTGATGACGGCGCTGACATGGCTGAAGTCATGGTTCTTAAAACCGCAACTCTTGGTCATAAATATAACTGGGTAAAAATAGTTACCAAAACGGGTGTGACTGGCTGGGTTTACGGCAAGTTTGTCAGACCAGGGGTTATTGGCACCTCCTTTGAAAGATGCCTCAACAATTCTATAGAATACTGCAAATGGTTTGCTGAAAATCCGAATAATATTCCAAATTCAGTTGTTCCTGGTAAAAACATGTATGATGTAACTACCAAGTATTTCGATACCTGCAAAATAGATTACACAACTGATGAATCGGGTATGGAATCATTCTACGCTATTGAATACACTGCTCCTGGGAATAAATTTTCAGATAAATTCTGCGGCCTCGGAATCGGTGATGATGTTATGGCTGCTCAGTCCTTCGCTTATGATATGGAAAAGGCTGATGCCGTTCCATTCGAAAATTATCATGAATTCCAGAACAACTCAGTTCGCAGCTGGATAACCGTAGACAGAAAATACCAGATAACAGTAGAAACAGCAGAAGGCGTTGTTTCCCGAATCTCAATCCGCGTATTCTGATAAATCCGTTCAACATTCTTCAACCCTCCTTTCTAAGGAGGGGCTGGGGAGGTTTCTTCTCCAAACAGGTATAGTAACAACTTGTCCGCCACGCAAAGCACTGACGGATGAAGGAAACTTGAAGGGATTCGCCCCCGCGAGGCCTTCCTCCATTGTGGGGCTGCCGCCATGGATGGCGGCGTGCAGTTGCCACAGGAGGTGGCAAAAAACTGCTGAAGGTGGCAGTGCAAAGCACTGACGGATGAGGGAGACCTGCTTCAACCCTCTATATCTTTCTGGTATCTTGAAAAGAGTTTATCATACAATTTTATTGATTTATAAACTTCAATATGCTTATTGATTTTATGAAATAAAGCATTGAAGAAGTCCTCGTATAAGAACTTCTCAGCACCGTCCAATTCTGCAATTACAGGTATAATATCAACATCAGCAAAACCGTTAAACTTTATCTTTGAAAGATTTATTTCAACATTAGAAATATTTCTAAAAAATTCAAGTATATCTTTACTACTGTGTGAAATTATTGTGCTATAGCAATTCTGTATATCATCTGGCCTTAAAATTCTTTTTTTCTGAAAAAGACTAAATAATTTTTCTATTATAAGCTTTGAATTATGGTTGTGTCCAATACAAGCAACCTGCAAAGGCGTATTATTCTCAAAGTCCACTATTTTCAAATCTGCTCCATTGTCTAACAAATAATTAAAATTTTCTAGCCTATCATATCTAATAGCTAAGAATATTGGTGATTGATTTTGCATATTCAAAGCATTTATGACACTTCCATGGGCCAACAGAAATTTAACAGTCTCAAGACTACCAAGCTTGGCTGCAACATGAAGAATAGTATTACCGTAATAATCTTTCGCCGATATGACCTCAGGCCATAATTTGCACAAATACTTAACCCAATCATCTTTTTTTTCTGCTATAGCTAATTTAATAGCCTCTAACAATTGTTCTTGTTGTTCATCCGATACTTTCGTAATTTTTATTGTTTTAAAATCTTTTACACTTATATTTTCATTTATAGCAGCAATAAAGATATTGCTGACTGGCATTAACGCCCTTTCTAGACTTTTTTCATCAATCAATGCCTTTTCTTTTTTTAATAATATTGAATATAAGTCTTTTGAATTCTCTTTTTTTTCAGATAGATTTTGTAACTCGGAAAGATACTTTAAAGCTATTTCAAATTTTCCACTTTGCCTATATATATCTATTCGGCTTAAATAATCTGTAAATTTTAATTCGCTGATACATTGTCCATTTTTACTGCGCTCAAAAAACTTCTCTAATTCAATTAATGAATCACATATTATTTCATTTCTATTCTCTGGCTTATAACAAATCGCAAACTTATATAGTATGCTAAATTTCTGATATTCTGTAATTTTGTTATTAAGGCTTTCCAATACATATATATACTTTTCAACAGGATTATCGCGCCTGCAAGCAAATTCATAATTAGTGCAAAAAATATTATAATATAATTCTTTTATATTATAATAATCATAATCTCCATTAGAACAAAAACAATTACAAAAAGGACATTCTGGTGGTAAACAAAAACGTATATGCTGGGGAAAACCATCTATACAGAAAGACTCTGTCTTATTCTTTGGAATAAAAAACGATTTTGAATTTATCGGGAAATATATATCACAAACAGGACAAAAATAAACATCATCGTATGTTACTTGTTTTTTTAATATTTCATTCAGTTCGTTTACAGAATAATCTAAGTGCATTCTAGAACCTAATCTACTATCAGAAAACAATTTCTGTCTATATTCTTTCAATTTGTAAACTAAATTATCAGGAATATCAACACCATTAATAGTCTTACTGTAAATATCTACATTACAGAATAAAACAAATAAAAGTAAAAAATAATTAATAGATTTCATAATTCCCTAACCTTTATAGCCAAACCACTAGGACTATTCTTACCCGTTAAATGCTGCCAATATTTCTTAGAATCAAAGAAAAATTCACTGCCACCATCAAATTTCACTAGTTCAGAAAATTTAAGTTTTAAGAAATCATTTTGGATTTCTTCACCTTTTGATGAATTCTTTGATGGCACAGCAATAAAGGGAACATAATTCCAAATTCCTATAATAACGTGCTTGGTTTTCCTTAATTGCTCAGCTTTTAATCCGTTTTTACTGCCATCCATAGTATGTAGAAACTGTTGTTTCTCATATATTTCTGCGCCGCTTACAGCCTTTGAATTCCGAATAAGTAATAAACCTCCAGCAATAACAGAATGCAAGGCATCGTCATTCATAATTTCATCAATATAAGGACCTTCTGTATTCTTATTTATAAAAAATGACTTTTTAATATTTTCTATCTTATTTGAATCCGTATAGTCTACACGAACTAATCCACTCTCTTGTATAGCCACACAGCCACGCATGTTGGTTAACGCATTGTCGCATTCAAATGTTTCACAATCATCACTAATAATAGAACCTAAAATAGTACCTGGCCAGAAAAAAGTACCATTAGTAACAATGTCAAAACCTTCACTTAGTTTCTTTTGGGAATAGAAGCCGATGCCTTTGTTCTTAGCAAGTATGCAACTTATCTCTTCTGCAACAAAGCAGTCATAACCTAATCTTTTCAAATCAGATACAACAGATAAGTATTTTTCTTTATTTTCATTAACTTGCAAATCAATATCCAAGCTAAAATCGAACAAGTCTAGAGCTCTCCGTATTTGATTTAAAAATTTCTGTAAATCATCGGCTAATTTTTCTTCAATCTTCTTTAAATGCTCTTGAGCCTCAGATTTATCGAGATATTGACATTCTATAAATTTTTTTGCCGCCTTATATTCCCTATTTTGTCTTGTTTTAAAATCATTAAAAATATTATTAAATACTTTTTCTACTACATCTTTAAGAGTTAAATCACTTTCTGACTTAGCCATTTGACTTACATACACAATAAACTCACAACAAGCAATGGCTTCCTCAGAAACCTCTTGTAAAGAATTACAATATTGTTGCCATCTCAAATAAGCAATTTTAATATATTTTGAAATTTTATTAAATTTATTGGAACTCATTAAACACCTCTTAACAAACAACCAAATCAATATAAACATATCAAAAAATAAATTTATACACAATACTTAAACTCAATAAGATTTTGCAATGTTAATTGCAAAAGTAACTCCTAAATTTGAGTCTAATCCCCAACATGAAAAGTGTATGAAATTTCATTGGAAAATATTGAAAAGTGTAAATTTTGTTGGTGTTATTAGGTAATAGCACCGAGTTGGTCGAAGCAGTAGAAACTAACAATAGGTTTGTGATATACTTCTCCAATAATTTATACCCATAGGAGTCACACTTTAATGTATAGAGAAACTCAAACCTGGTTCAGTCCCGCTATTGGTCATGACATGACTGTTAACATTTATGGTCATTATGGTAAGCCTTTATTGGTATTTCCATGCTCTGGTGGCACTAACCACGAATTCGAAGATTTCGGAATGCTCGAAACCATCAAAGACCAGATTGAAGCTGGAAAAGTAAAAGTATTCTGCGTTGACAGCCTTGATAATGAATCTTGGTTAAAAACTGACGGCCACATGGGTGACAATGTTTATCGCCATGAAGCCTATGATAAATACATTGTAAATGAAGTAGTTCCTTTTATCAGAGAACACTGCAAGAGTGATTGCAGAATCGCTCTTACCGGTAACAGCATGGGTGGTTATCATACTGTTAATTTCATTCTCAGACATCCTGACTGCTTTGATGCCTGCATCGCATTGGCTGGTGTCTATGATGCAAGAAGACTTGTTGGCGATTACTGGGATCAGAACGTATATTTCAATTCCCCTGTTGATTACCTTCCAAACCTCAATGACGAATGGTTTCTGGAAAGACTTCGCGATACTAAGATTATTATCTGCACAGGTCAGGGTCCATGGGAATGCCCAGACGATTCTAAGCGCATGGCTGAAATTTTTGCTGCAAAGAATATCCCGGCATGGGTTGACCTTTGGGGCTATGATGTAAATCATGACTGGCCTTGGTGGAAAATCATGCTTCCACACTTCCTGCCATACATTCTTGACTGAGTGAATCATGCTTAAACAGCCAGATTACACTACTTTTGCCAGATTCTACGACAAGTTCGAACTTGAAGGTAACGCTGAAACAGCAGAACTGAATGTTTTTCTAACGGAAATATTCAGAAAGAACAACGCTAAGACAGTTCTTGATTTTGCTTGTGGAACAGGCGCCCAGAGTATTGGACTTGCCAGAAACGGCTTTAAGGTAACGGCAGCCGACTTAGACGAAGGAATGCTTGCTGTGGCAGCTCAGAAGGCTAAAAAAGCCAAGCTGAAAATGGATTTCCGGAAAGGAAATATGAAAAGCGCCCGCTATGGCACTTTTGATGCGGCTATATGCATTTTCAACGCTATCGGTCATCTTACCAGACTTGATTGCTCTAAGTTCTTTAAAAACGCTTATAAA
Source organism: Candidatus Avigastranaerophilus sp. (assembly GCA_045639725.1). Taxonomy (GTDB): domain Bacteria; phylum Muiribacteriota; class Ozemobacteria; order Ozemobacterales; family Ozemobacteraceae; genus RUG334. The sequence continues at coordinate 25,940 of JAZUDR010000321.1, forward strand.
AGCTTAAATGACGGTGGAATTTTTGTATTTGATATATTGAATTTCAACGCATTGAAGGATAAAGCTATATTTGAGCTCTATAAGGACTTTGAAGCCGAAGCTGAAGTAGATAACTGGCTGGTCAAACGTGTAAGGGACTGTTCTCTGAACAAACGCTTTAAGCAGGTTCAGATTAAGTCCTACACGGCTTGGAACGATAGTATTCATTTCGATTCACTTATCGAAAAATGGAATATGCAGATCTATGAAGCCAAAGAGCTTCTTGAAATGCTTGATATGGCAGGCTTTAACAAGGTAGAGCTTTACGACCAGAATGGCTGCAAGTTTGTTGAAAACAAATCAGGCTCTATTATGTGCGTCTGCTATAAATGACCTCTTAAGACCCCCTTTCATAAAGGGGGGTAGGGGGGATTTCTCTGAGCACTTTCGTATGCAGCAAACAAACGCATGTAAACTGCAGACTATCTAAGGCTAGCTTGTCCTGCTTCAGGCTTCAAGCTTCCGACTTCCGACTTCTCTAAAAGGGGGGAAGTCGGGGGCCAAGCGGTCTT
>JAZUDR010000322.1:0-6288 GCA_045639725.1 Candidatus Avigastranaerophilus sp.
GAAGAGTGTTCCAAAGCTGAGAGAAATGGATAACTATGATTTTAATCTTCAGGATTGCATAAACGATGCTTTAACTCTCAGGCCAGAACTTCGTCAGGCAGAACTGCAGCTTAGAAAGAATGAACTTGATGTTGTTGCCAGCAGGAATGGCATACTTCCAAGGCTTGACTTCTTTATAACCTTGGGCAAAACAGGTTATTCTGATTCATTTAAGGGCTCTGAACCAAGCTTCAAGCATAAAGAACCTTTCGATTCTTCTGTTGGCCTGGTTTATCAGTATAATCCAAAACGTCGTTCAGAAAAGGCTAAGCTGAATCGCGCAAACCTTAATGTTAAATTGCAGAAGGATTCTATAAAGAATCTTGAACAGGTTGTAAAAGAAGATGTTATCAAGGCTTACATTGAAATTAAGCGCGCCAAGGAACAGCTTGCTGCTACTAATGCTACAACTCAGCGTCAGGAAGAAAAGCTGAGAGTTGAAAATGTTAAATTCAACGTTGGTAAAACTACAGCATTCCAGGTTGCTCAGGCTCAGCGCGATCTTACAGAAGCGAAGCTCACAAAAGTTAAAGCCATCGTAAGCTTTACTACTGCTAAGACCGATTTGCTTCGTGCCACAGGCCTCCTTTTGAAATTCCGCGGTATCGAGATTGCTGATAAGTGATTTTTGGGGGCAGCATCGCCTAACCCTGTGCTCGCTCTTTAATGCACTATTTATAATGCATAATTGAGTGTTTTGATTTTGTGCTACTTGGCGTGGGCAGGGGACTGATATAATGAATGAGCCTACGGCTGTGAATGAATTGGCATAGCCTAAAGCTCATTCATTTGCTTTTTCTAGGGTCTGTTTTTCTATAAATCAGATTTACTAACCAAATCAGCATTAAAGCGAGAATTATATAAATGACAGCTGCCGAGAATAGTGGAACAAAAGCGTCAAAGGTTCTTGTTCTGATAATATCTGCTACTTTACTGAGGTCTGGCACCGCGATATAACCTACTATGGCAGTACCCATTATCAAATCTACCAGAACATTTTTATATAAAGGAATGAAGTGCCTCAGAGCCTGTGGCATTATAACCTTCAGGTAGGCTTGAAGCGGTGTATAGCCCAGGGCGATGGCAGCTTCGCATTGTCCTTTATCGATAGTATCAACAGATACAATTGTAAGGTCGTATACTGTTCCACACATAATCAAGGTGAACAGAATTATTGAGACTGCCAGAGAATTGATTTCAACAGAACTGAAGATGATATGATAAAAAATCAGAAGCAGAACAACAACAGGTGTTATGTGAAGAATGGTAAAAATAATCTTTACAATATTTTTAAACCATTTTCCTGTATTGATAGCAATCACATAGACAATAACTCCAAGTATGGTGCCCATGAAGGCTGATGCCAGAGTAATAAGAATAGTATTCTGCAAGCCTTCGAGATACATTTCCCATCTGTTGTCTTCTATAAATGTTCTTTTAAGACTATCTTTAAGTGAGAAATTACTGGTAATTTCGGCCAGAGGGTCTTTTATGACAACAACAAATGGACTGTGTAAATGAGGCTGAGAAACTACCTTTGTTTCATATAATATGTCTTCTAGCATAAGTCCGCCGCCGGCAAAGTCATATTCTCCGGATTCATCTCCTATGGCAATCATAGAATATGGTAATCCCACGATCTTTAATCTATAACCGTATTCACGGCAGAAACATTCGGCATAATCTGCATCGAAGCCGATACAGGTTTTATTTTCTACATATCCAAAGGGGATTGTCTCATATTCAATCCCATAAACAAGTTCTTCTGCGTCAGGGTCATCTGACCCTTTTCCTATTGGACGGCCTTTGGGGTTTTCGCCAAGCCATATATCTTCTAGTTGCTTTCTTAGCCCGCTTTTATTGGCTTTGACAATAAATTCGTTCATCTGATCACGAAGTTTTTTCCCTTTTTCATTCTTAGCAAAAAAGAAACCGTATCTTGTGTCTTCTAGTTCTTTGCCTAGTATTTTTAAACCGCTTTTATCTGGCAATGCATCGTAAAACACTTTTTGGGTAAGAACAGCGTCAAATTTATTGATACGCAGACTAGCCATGGTCATTGGAATGGAATCTACAGCAATGACGGGTTTTGCTTTCGGAAAATACTTTCTTGTTGCTTCTTCCTGCGAAACACCAGACCACATCCCAATAGAGACTTTGCTGTCATTTAAATCAGACAAGTCGTTGAAAATCTTTTCTTTCTGCTTGCAACCAGCGGACATTGTGGCTAGAAACAACAGGCATATCACTGCATACAGAACTTTTATTCTTTTACTATTCAAAATATTCAACCTTAAAAAATCTTACCTTAGTCGTATCATATCGAAAAACCTACACTTTCACAAGTGTTTATAAAGTTTTTGAAGGTTTAGTGTTATGTGCTGCTTAGTTTGTTGTCACAAGAACTTGCCGGTGATGCTGATTGGGCTGGCTTTAATCTGGCTGACTGTGCCGGTGGCTATGATTTTTCCGCCTTCTTCTCCGCCGCCAGGGCCCATGTCGATTATATAATCGGCATTTTTTATAACATCAAGGTCATGTTCGATAACTATGACTGTTGCACCTTTCTTTATGAGGCTTTGGAATACTTCCAGCAATGTTTTTACGTCTAATGGGTGTAGACCGATGGTTGGTTCATCAAATACAAAAACTGTATCTGACTGACCGCGGCCCATTTCGCTGGCTAACTTGAGGCGCTGGGCTTCACCACCAGAGAGACTTGGGGTTTCTTCACCAAGAGTTAGATAGCCTAAACCAAGGTCATGAAGCACATTCAGACGTCTGCTTACAATAGAAATATCTTTGCAGACTTTGATTGCCTCATCAACGCTCATTTCCATCAGTTCTGGCAGAGAATGTTCAAGGGCTTCTTTGTTGGTGCGCTTTATTTCGTAGGCTTCAGGCGCATATCTTGAACCGCGGCAATCCGGGCATGGAATATCAACATCTGGAAGGAATTGCACATCAAGGCTTATCATACCTGTTCCGTCGCAGGTTGGGCAGCGGAGTTTTCCCGTGTTATAGGAAAAATCGCCAGCCTTGTATCCCTTTTCTTTGGCTGTGGCCAGTTTTGCATAAACCTTTCGCAGTTCATCGTGAACATCAGCATAGGTCGCAACAGTTGAACGCACATTGATACCTATAGGGGTTGCGTCTATGAGTTTTATCTGATTTATGTCTTCAGCCTTAACAGATTTTATGTGTTCCGGAAGCTTGGTTTCGTTTATTTTTGCTTCTAATGCGGGAATTAGGCTTTCAAGGATTAAAGTTGTTTTACCGGAACCGGAAACACCTGTTATTACAGTCATACGGCCTTTGGGAAAATCAACATTCAGAGGCTTTACTGTATGAATATGTTTTGTAGAAAGACTGATTTTACCTAAAGAGAAAATGTTTTTTGCATCTATTTGAGGTCTTATGTGGGTGTCTATGCTGTTAGCAAGAAATGGCCCGATTTTTGAGGCTTTATCTTTTTTTATTTCTTCGATTGTTCCTTGTGAAACAATCTGGCCGCCACCGGCACCTGCTTCTGGGCCAAGTTCTATAACCCAGTCTGCGTGAGAAAGTATATTCGTGTCGTGGTCAACGAGAATGACTGAATTCCCATCAGCTACTAAGTCATCCATAACACCGGTTAAGCCTAGAATATTAGATGGATGCAGACCTATTGACGGTTCGTCTAGCACATACAGAACGCCTGTGGTTCTGTTTCTTACGGCACGTGCAAGCTGCATTCGCTGTCTTTCACCCGTTGAAAGAGTTGATGAGGCGCGGTCAAGTGTGATGTAACCAAGACCAAGATCGATTAAGCGTTTTGCAACAGATAAGAATGATTCACAGATGCTTTCTGCCATTGGCTGCATTTTTGCCGGCAAACTTTGTGGAACGCCTTGAACCCATTCTATAAGCTCTGACAATGTCATTTGGGTAGCTTCATCCAATGATATGCCTCTGAGTTTTGGTGCTCTTGCTGCTTCCGATAGTCTTGTTCCGTTACAGGCGTGGCAGGGGCCCATCTTCAGAAATTTTTCGACACGTTTCATGCCCTTTTCGTCTTTTACCTTGGCGAGAGCATTTTCAACTGTATAGACTGCGTTGTAATATGTAAAATCAAGCTCTCCGGCATCATTACCCTTTTTGTTGTAATAGAAAATATGTCTTTTTTCTGCTGGTCCGTGGAAAACAATATCTCTTTCCTTATCGGTAAGTTGGTTGAAGGGAACATCTGTTCTGACTCCCATTTCTCTAGCAATATCCTTCATCAGGGACCACATAAGGGTTTGCCATGGTAAAACAGCCCCTTCGTCGATAGTAAGACTTTCATCGGGAACAAGTGTTGATTCGTCAACTGTTCTTAATATGCCTGTTCCATCACAGGTTCGGCAGGCACCTTCGCTGTTAAAGGCTAATGCTTCTGCGCCAGGTGGGAAAAATTTAACGCCACATTCCGGGCAAACTAATTCAACTTCTGCGGCAACATCAAGGGTTGGCTCGTGATAATGGCCATTTGGGCAACGATGACTGGCTAATCGAGAAAACATAAGACGAAGGCTGTTCAGCAGTTCTGTAGAGGTTCCAAAGGTGCTTCTGATGCCTGGGACACTTGGACGCTGATGTAATGCCAGAGCGGCTGGCACATACATTACGTCATCAACTCTAGCTTTTTCGGCCTGTGTCATTCTGCGACGGGTGTAGGTAGAAAGGGCTTCAAGGTAACGTCTGGAGCCTTCAGCATATAGAATGCCCAACGCTAGAGATGATTTCCCTGAACCTGAAACCCCGGCAATTCCCACAATCTGATTTAGAGGAATATCAACATCTATATTTTTGAGGTTATGAACTTTGGCGCCTCTTACTAATATTTTCTGAGGAACACTTTTGCCTATACCCATTATTTTACCGCCGACCTTGATTTTTCCTTATTTTACCACCCTTTGCAATATTTTTGAATTACATCATTGTAAGTTCACTTTTTCTTTATTGTTCAAAATATTTAGCCTTTTATTTCAAAGAAATTAAGAAGTGCTTTTATTGTGTCCTGACCGTCGAGACACGTATCGGTAAGACAACCTTTTTCAGAATTCCATTTTGAGAGTCCGCGGTAATAAAAACCTTTTTTACTGTCTTCTATGATAAATGGCACAATGTTGTGTTTTAAACATTCTTTAAAAGCGATTAGGCGGCCTACTCTTCCGTTTCCGTCCTGAAAAGGATGTATCTGTTCAAATTGTGCATGAAAAGATATTATATCTTCGATTTGAATATTTTTCTTTTTTAGGTAAATACCAAGAAGCTTTTGGAGTTCTTTTCGGACATTTGCAGGGGCTGTTGTTTCTTTGCCGTTTACCATATTAGGGCGCTTTTTATAATCACCTACAGCGAACCAGGTTAGAGTAGAATCTTTTGTGGAATTTTTCAGAATGAAGTGCAGGTGTTTTATGATGTCTTCAGACAATGGCTTTTCAGCAACATCAATGCAATAATCAATAGCTCTGAAATGATGGACTGTTTCTAAGATATCGTCAATCAGGATACCGTCTCCAGCATCTATTGTGCTGGTTTCGAAAATCATACGGGTTTGGGCTTCAGTTAACGTGCTTCCTTCCATGTGATTGGAATTATAAGTCATGCGGATCTGAAGTTCGTGATAAATGCCACCAGATATGCCTGCTGATTTCTCTTCTCTGAGAATTTGTAATAGAGGATTATTTGATGCTATGCTGAATAAATCTTCTGGCTTACAATTAAGATAGTTAGATATTTTTTCAAGTATTATGCGTGAAAGCGGTTGTTTTTTGGCTATTTTGGCGATGGTTCTGGAAGATATGCCAAGTATTCTGCCGAGTTCAGATTTTGTGATTCTTTTGTTTTTCAGCAGTTTTTCTAATTTGCTATAATCTATCATAATAAATTCCTATCTTTACTTTATTATAATAAAAGCGATTAAAAAGTAAAGATTTAATGAATGATATGATGTAAAAGTAAATATTTTCTTTATTACTTAATATAGAAACATCTTATAAACTGCCTTTGTTTTTCCACTGTGTTCAGATTTGGCAAAGGGTTTGGGTTTGGGTTTGTAAAACAAGATTTGAGGATTGTTGCGATAAGCTCAATTGAAAAAGTAAATGCAACTTTTTTGATATACCCATAAAAAGCTGAAATTGCATGACTAAACGCAATATTTGCAGAAGTAAATGCAACTTTTTAGCGTTAAAACAGGCTTTTTTGATGATATCTGAGCATAAA
>JAZUDR010000323.1:0-18555 GCA_045639725.1 Candidatus Avigastranaerophilus sp.
TATAGTTTTCGTAATCTCTGTTACTCATATTTCGTCCTGCCTTAACTGATCAAATAATGCTGCACAGCCCACTGTAAAGCCCCAACAACTGCCCCGAGAATACCGCCAAGAACTTCTATCATTTTCATTTCTCTTGAAGCAATTCTATCCACCATAGCTTCCAATGCTTCCAGATTCATTGCATCTACCTTTTCTTTCACCAAATCATGAACAGAAATATGTTTAACTATTTCTTCACCAGCAGTTTTGATAATCTTTGGAGAAGCTTCCTTGGCCTTTTTTTTTAGTTCACGGCATGCAATTCCTGTTAAATCAGATACAAGCTCTTTTTCATAGGCATCCAAATCTCTGCCAAACCATTTACTTGCAGTCTTTACAGAATCAATAAGCCTTTGATTGTGATTTTTAAAATTATCAACATACCCCTGTATAGTTGAGGTTATCTCCTGTTTATGATTATCCACTGTTCTTTCGATGAAAGAACTGACATCCTCCGGATTAACTTTATCCATTAATTCTTGAATATTTATTAATTCGCCCTCAACCATATTACCAAGGTTGTCAGCTAATTCTGCTCTTCGTTTTGGGATAAGCCCCTGATAATCAATTCCGCAAATACTGTATTTTTTATATGGTCGAAACAGAGCCTTAACTGCAATAAGGTTAGTTATCCAGCCGATAAAAGCACCAATTATAATGGAAATCAACAAACTAAGCCATATTTCACCCATTGTCTATCCGCCTTATGTATCTTTATCCAATCTAAGACTCTAGAGCAAATAATGTCTAAAAAATTTTATCATATTACAGTTAAAAATAAAACTAAATCAACCGATACGCTTACAAACTGTCACAGGGAGTTGCTTATATGCGTGTACTAGCAATTATCCTGGCTATTGTAGCAACTATCGCTGGATTCACATTCAGCTATGGTTACACCTACAAGAAGGTATCAGGATATCTTTACTCTTCCCCTGATATGCAGTTATCTGTTACTACTGCTAATCAGCAGCAGAACAAATAGAGATTTGTTTGGGGAATTGGCCTGCATTAGTTTCTTACTTTTGCAGGCCATTTCCTTTTTAGGCAAGTAGTCAGGTTGCTCAAAATCCATAAAAATGCTAGTATAAATAATCAACATGGAAGCTTACGTGAGTACAGAGTCTAAGATCAAAACCTACAGATTACAGGTTGTAGTATTTTTATCATTTCTGGCGCTTTTTTCACTTATAATCGCCGGAATAGTTTTTTATGGCTACCAAAGTAATCTTGAAATAATGTTACAATCTTCAGATGAACTCCTTTATCAGATATCTGAGACCATCACAAGACAAATAAACAGCCATCTTGAACCAGCAAATAAAAACAGCATAGTAATAAAAAATCTAATAGAGAAAAATGTAATTTCATCATCAACCGTAGATTTTAACGAATCAATTCTTATAGAGACCTTAGAAACTTACCCACAGTTTCAAAGCATATATTACGGAGATGAACAAGGTAATTACTTCATGACATATCGTGATGAAGACGAAAACTTTGTTACCAAAATAATCACAAGAACTGCGCCCCAACAAGGAACTCGATTAATTACAAGAGACGAAGACCATCAGGTTATATCAGACACATTTTCACCTGCTCTTGACTATGACCCAAGAGAAAGACTCTGGTATACCCAAACAAAATCTTCTGAGAAATCTGTCTGGACAAGCGAATATTTTCTTTATACAGCCAAGGAGCCAGGCATAACCTGCACTCAGCCATTATTTGATATTTATGATAATTTTAATGGAGCAGTAGGTATAGATTTCAGACTGAACGAAATAAACAGTTTTCTTAAAAGCTTAAAAATTGGGGAAAGTGGAACAGCGTTCCTAAGCGACCCACATGGTAACATTTTCGCGCATCCAGCCAGGCTAGCCAACAAAAAAAACAAGTTTGCAAACTCAAATAACATAAGACAACCAAGAGCACCTTCAGAACAAGCATTGAAAACCGGTGCAGAGCACGATGCTATAGAAATATTTTTAAATAGTGGAAAATATAAATTCAATTTTCTTCATAAAAGCGATAAATACATAGCTTCATTCAGGTCCCTTTCTGATAGATACGGAAGTCAATGGACACTGGGAATTATCGTTCCTGAAGACGACTTTATTGGTCCGATAGCAAGAATACATGAGACAACCCTGCTCTTCTCTTTCTGGCTCCTCATTATTGCTGGATTCTTAACAGCCACTCTAGCGAAGGAATTAACAGAGCCTCTACAAAGAGCCATAACTGAAGCAGACAGAATTCAGCAGCTCGATTTCGAAGGCGAAGTTGATTTGCAGTCACCCATTACAGAAATACAAACCATGGGCGATACAATGAACTCAATGAAAAAAGCATTGAGTGCCTTCAAGAAATATGTTCCATCTGAAGTAGTTCAGGAACTGGTTCGCGACAAAAACGAGGCCAAGCTCGAAGCTAAAATGGGAAAAATCACCATTCTATTTACAGATATTGCCAATTTCTCTTCAATATCAGAAGAAGCTGATCCTCAGGAATTAGTTGCCCAGCTTTCAGAGTATTTCGATACCATAGCAAAAATAATACATAATCATGGTGGCACAATAGATAAGTATATTGGCGACTCAGTAATGGCTTTCTGGGGAGCACCTCATGAAAACCCAAATCAAGCTGATCAAGCATGCAATGCAGCTATGGAAATAATAAAATCAATCAATCTTTTAAATTCCAAGTGGGAATCAGAACACAGAAAAGCCTTCTATACAAGAATAGGTATAAATACCGGTCTTTCATTAGTCGGTAACTTTGGTTCATCAGATCGCTTCAATTATACAGCTATTGGCGACAGTGTAAACTTAGCGAACAGACTGGAAGGCTTGAATAAGCTATATGGTTCATCAATAATAGTAAGTGAAGCTACCAAAAAAGAAGCTAACGAAAACCTGATATTCCGAGTTCTTGATATTGTAGCAGTGAAAGGTCGCCAGCAAAGTGTTACTATCTATCAGCTAATTGGCAGTGTCAATGACCCACAATCAAGAAAACTTGTTCATTTATCAGAAATATCAGAACGGGCTCTGGTATATTACCTATCTCAGCAATGGGAAGAAGCTATTCAGGCTTTTCAAGAAATCATTAACATATACCCTGACGACTTAACTGCCCTAATGTTTTCCGAACGCTGCTTAAAATTAAAAGAACATCCACCAGTAGACAACTGGGACGGAGTATTCAGATTACGACAGAAGTAAACAGATAAGCTTATTTTTTAACCGGTCCTAATACAATTCTGAAACCTAGGAAATTATATTCATACTTTGGATTTCTGCAGTATCTGTTTGCTGAACGTAAAAGACATGGATAATAGTTAATCCAGCTGCCGCCACGGTCTGAACGGAAATAACCAGTATCAGGCCCTTCAGGATCAACTGCATTCTCAGTCTGATAAGGTCCGTAATAGTCTCGGCACCATTCCCAGACATTCCCATGCATATCGTATATGCCCCATGCATTAGGAAGTTTCAATCCAACAGGATGGGGTTTACCACCTGAGTTATTTTCATACCATGCAACTTCTTCCAGGTTATAGCAGCTACCATTCTTAACAGTAATTTCTTTACCGCTATTTAAGGATGACGATGTTCCGGCGCGGCAAGCATATTCCCATTGAGCTTCAGTTGGTAAATCGAATTCATATTCATCGGGTCTTGTATCTGCTGTTAAATCATTAAGCTTTTTACAGAATTCTTTTGCCTTAAACCAGTTAACACTATCTACAGGGCAGCTATCGTCTTTATAACGTGACGGATTATCTCCCATTATTGTCCTATATATCATCTGAGTTATAGGATATTTTGAAATGTAGAAATCCTTACTGAATATCACACGATGCTGAACCTCATCTTCTCTTCTGCCAATTTCACCGAACGGGCTCCCCATAATAAACTCGCCTGCCGGGCATTTGACCATCATTTCGCTTATTATTTGGCTGGCATTATGAGATTCAAATGCAGCAGTAGCTTTTTTCAGTTCAGCCATTCTGGCAGAAAATCTTGTTTGTTCTCTAACAAAAACAACAAGCAGTATTACTGCAACAAACGCTATTACAGTAGTAATCAAATACTTTTCTTTTCGACCTGCAGCCAAAACAGCATTATTCTCTCCAGAAGACTTAGCCAGATTATTTTCCAAGTCAGTATTCACTGGATATTCATGATTATTTAAGCTTTGATTATTTTTGTTATTAGTAATTTCTGCCATAAATCCAATTCACTTAGCTATAAAATAAAAATACCGATGACAGCATCGGTATTTTTACTCATATTGATTTATCAACCAAAGAATTCTTTTTCAAGAGCTTCGTAACGATTCATTACCTGTCTTACAAGAGCACGCTTTTCAAGGTAGGTTCCTGGGAAGAATGAGCCCTTGAAGCCAGCAGTAATAATATTCTTAAATGTCTTGAGGTCAACATCTATATTTTCAACAACGCGCTGAAGTTCATCTGCAGGAGTTGTGCGTGAAACAAGTCTGTTGTCTGTGCAGATTGAAACAGAAAGCTTATTTTCAAGCATCTTTCTGAGAGGATGTTCGGCAATGCTCTTAATTTCTGGCAAAGTCTGGAGATTGCTTGTTGGGCATACTTCAAGAGTAATGCGACGGCAGGCAATATAGTCTACAAGACGTTTAATATAAGCTTCCGGATCACCTTCAAGAATTGTTGGTTCAGTAATTTTGCTTACATCAAAAAGGTGAGTCCCATGACCAATTCTGTCTGCATGGCATTCAGTAATAGCCTGGAAAATTGATTCTGCACCAAAAGCTTCACCAGCATGAACTGTCTTTTTAATGAAGTTATAATGGGCAATATCATAAGCTTTTTTATGGTCTATTGCAGGCCAGCCAGCTTCAGCACCAGCAAGGTCAAAGCCAACTACTGGCAAACCTTCGTCATGAGCTAATTTTACAGTAATTCTTGCAAGTTCCTGAGAAGCAATACCAACAACACGTCTTGGTGGAGTTGATTCCAATGAATCAAACAGATTTGCGTAATAATCAGAGAAGAAACGGTTACAGAAACGCATAGCGCAGTTAATGATACCATAATGGAAAGGAAGTTCCTTGCCACTCTTAACGGCTTCAGAATTGTTATGTTCATCCTGAGCACGTTTCAAACCTTTATTAACAGCTCTTACAGAGTCCTGGACACTGAATTTACCGTTTACAAAATGCTGCTGTGGGGCAAATCTTGCTTCAATATAATTTACATTTTCAGCAATATTGTCTTTTGCAAGTTCATATGCAACACGTTCCAGATTTTCAGCATTTTTCAATACAGAACAAGTTAAACCAAAGCCCTGAAGATAATCTGGCAAATCTTTATACTTTTCTTTAAAAACTAATTCTTTAAGACCTTCTTCAGTATAGGATGGCAATTCTACCTTTTCCTGCTTAGCAAGTTCAATGAGAGTTGAGAGACGGAGAGAACCGTCGAGATGAAGGTGAAGGTCTGTCTTCGGTATTCTGTTTATAAATTCTCTAGTAATCTTTGTCATATTTTCATTCCTTTTATTGTGTTCTTACTAATTTACTCTAAGTTGGTTATAATGAGCAACAATAAAATAAAAAAAGTTTACTTATTCAAATTGATTCTCGAAAAATCTGCCCACTCATAACTATACCTGTATCATCCTTCAAGTTTGTTGTGTAAAATTTAAAAATAGTATACCATTAGCAATGTACACTATATTATATACGACTTGCTCTTTTGATAAAAACAGTGCATCGTCTGACAAAAAGAAAAACATTCTTGGAAATACTATATTAAGGGAATAAGCATGCGTTCTCAGGATTTTGAAGAGTTACGAAAATTTTATAAGCATAGACTCGCCTTGAATTACGGTGATGATTCAAATAAAGAAACCCCAGAATATTGGGATTCAATGGCTGAAATTTATGCAAAAAAAGCTCATTCTCCTATCGAAAGACAAAACTCTGAGGATTTTTTAAACCGTTTTACCTGGGAAAAAGACGAAACAATACTAGACGTAGCATGCGGACCTGGCACCTTTGCTATTCCATTAGCCAAACGAGGCTGCCAAATACTAGCTACTGACTTTTCTGCCGAAATGTTGCATCAGCTTAAGCTTCAAGCAGAAAAAGAAAATTGTCATAGCATTGACTGCATACAAGGAAGATGGCTAGAACTGAAGTTGCAAAAACAATTCGATACAGTTCTGTGTATGAGCGGTCTCGGAGTAATTTCCACTGATTCAAATCATAATGCCAGACTTGGTGAAACCTTAGATTTGTTATATAAATCAGCAAGAAAGCGTCTAATTATATTAATACCTCACGCAGATTCACATCTAGATGACGAAATGCGTAATATACTTGGCGAAAACGATGTTCCAACAGAAAGACTGCGCATTGCTATGATTTATTATGCAATGGTAGACCACGGAATGCTTCCGTCGTTGCAAATCATCAGGCGTCCTTTCAAATGGTTTTTCAAAAACACAGACGAAGCCTGCGAAACCTTATTAAAGAAAAGCGGCATAAAGAACGTTTCCCAAGAACGCCTAGAACTCTTTAAAGAGTATATATCAAAGCTGTTGCAAAAGGATGATAGCGGGAAACTCACCCTGAATTATCCTACATCCCAGGCACTATTCATAATAGAAAGATAAAAAAAAGAGCCGCACGAGGCGGCCCTATCCCTAGTTAAATATATCCCAAATTCCCTTTCAACGAGAGAGAAGTTTCATTGATTAAGCAAAGGAAATACTAACCTTTGCATCGATATTCTTAATGATATTTTCATCATCAGCCTTAACAGAATTGCTCATGCTTTTCATAATCATATCCTTGAAAAGCTCAATAATATGGCTCTTTCTCTGGAAAGCTTCCGAATAGCCTTTATCAGAACTACTGTCAGCGGCTACTCTAAGCTGAACCTTTACAGAGTCATCGTTATCTGCGTTATTGATAACTGCACTTACGCTGGAAGTAGAATCAGAAACAGTTTCGGTTGGTGCACAAGGATTATTGATAACTGTAGCTGTTGAACCAGTTGAAACCTTAGCTACTGAAGTAGAACCAGTATTACCAATTTCAATACCAGTTGCGGCAACGCCGGTAGCATTATTGCCCTTAGAATCCACCATTCTGAGTCCACCAGCAGCAGTTGTTTCAACTTCAGCACTTCTGATGATTCCAAGAGTTCTGCCAGCATATCTATCAGTGTTCAAAGAAGTTCCTATTCCATAGGTATAATTAGACTGACCATTAAGAGCTGCAGTTACTCTAGCATTGGCAACATCTATTGCCGAATAACCAGATAAACTAGTAGAACCAGAAGTGTTCATTAATCCAGATAAAAGTGTTGATGACAAAGAACTGTTATCAGATGAACCGAAAATGCTTGAAGAGTTCAGCAAACTAGAATTACTCAGCAGATTCGAATAACTTGAAAGAGAATCGCCGAGGAGATTTGAAGAGGAAAGCAGAGTTGTATTCAAGCCACTGACTGAGGATTTGATTGCCGCAAGCATATTGTCTATATAATCAGTCAGATAGTTTTTGATCTCTGCTGTCTGGGCAGAAAGCTTTTCTTCAGCCTTCTGCATGTAAGATGTTAATAAATTTTCGTTATAGGATTTGTCTGCCTGGAGAGAGTCTGCGAAAGCCAATGTTGTATCTCTGAACTTACCACAAACAGCTTCACTGACTTCTGTAGTAATACGAGCACTGATTCTGACAAACATTGTGAAGCAAGAACCAGCAGTAAACATTTCTGCACTGGTCACATCAGTTTTGTCTGCAGCGTCAGCTTCGGTTACTTCTTCAGTTGCTTCTTCAGCATCTACTTCTACTTCGTCTACATCGCTGGAAATTTCTTCGTTAGTAGAATTTTCGCAGCAGCAGCAAACGTGTGCCGGACGAGTTCCGTTGCAATTCTGGAGAGCCTTGAGAAGAACAGTGTTGAAGTCTTCTGTAGTGCTTTCATTAGAACTGCTGGAAACTGATGCGTTCTGAGAAGAAAGAGCTGAAGTTGCAACTGTAGTAGTAACGTCATTGATACAGGACATATCTGCCTCCTTATTTATCTACCTAACTTTATCTGTTCGTAGTGTTCTGGGAAGAACACGGTTGAGAACAGAGGCTTTGAGACGAACCAAATAAGACTTTCAGAGAGATTATTGTTTCTGCTTTTGTTTTCTATATTTTTCATTAGGTTTGCTCCTTAATTTTTCAGGCCAAGAGGTGGGTTATCCGATTCGTCTTAGTCCTCATATTATTTCCTTCGGAGTCACTTAATAGTTTCTTCAAGACAATTTCAGGTGTTTATTGTCTATTTTTGATTATTTTCTATTATTTTCTTTAATTTCCTACTAAAATTACCCCTTTAAATATTTTTTTAAAAAATTATTTTTCTTGCTAAAACTATTTAATAGTATAAATTTTGACAAAACACTAAAAAACATATAGGATTTTAGTGAAACTCTTTAGGACTGGAATCAGAATGAAAAACAATATAACTTACATAATGCTGCTATCAGCTCTATTATTGTTTGCTACTGGTTGCTGCAAAAAAGAGTTAAATCTGCAGACAGCCTCTAAGGCTTATTTGTCAGGTAACTATAAAGAAGCAGCCGAAATTTTTCTTCCTAAAGCTAAGTTAGGCGACGCTGAAGCTATGGTCAACATCGCTTTTATGTATTATTGTGGTATGCATGTTAAACAGGACTTTGAAAAAGCAGCCCAGTGGTATACAAAAGCTGCAGACCGTAATCATCCAAATGCCCAGTTCAGTCTTGCCACACTATATGAAAATGGTGAAGGCGTAGAAAAGGACTTAGAAGAAGCATATTTCTGGTATAGCCTGGCAGAACGTCATGGTGACGAAGACGCAAAGCGTTCTAGAGAAGAAATCGAAAAAACCTTCTCTAAGCAGCAGGTTAAGTTCTTAAAAGAAAGACTAGAAAGATGGGAACCACTATAAGAAGGCGAAATAAAAAGGGCATAGCAATTTTCATGGTCCTTTTTATTATGGTAGTGCTTGGCGCACTGATGGTTCAATTTCATCAGAATAGTCGTCAAGCCCAGAATACTGTACATCGTTTCCAGACATCAGAAATGGCAAGACAACTTGCCGCTGCAGGTCAGGAAGAAGCTTTTGATTACCTGCATAATCAAACAGGTAACATTTATGATGCTTCTTTCAATCTAAAAGATATTCCACAAAAATTCATAGAAAAAAACTCAGACATAGATATGTCTTCTGTCGGTTCGAGCGGGCGAAATTCGGTAAGAGGTCTAGATTTGCCTATACCTGTCACTAGAGATCTAGCCGAAAGCTTAATGCCTGGCAGAATGGAAATAACAGCTACAGCAAGAATCGTAGATTTTCGCAACACAGATTATGACGGTAACATTTTTTACGAAAATGAAGGCATTGGCACAATAGAAATAGTTGTTACAGCCAAAGCAAAAAATGAGTTTAAGCATCAGTTCCCGGGTTCATGCACAATCGTCAGACATCATGATTACAAAGTCGTTTCAATTTTAACCAAGAAAGAAAACCGCGAAAACCGCTATTCTGGAAGCAGTTACCTTGATTACGCCCTATTCATCAGAAAAGGTCAGGATGAATTTGAAAGTGGTGTATTAGGAACCAGTGTCAATCCAGACAATGTTTCACTGGAAGTCAATGCAGGTAATACACTGGGTAAGGTCAACCTGGGTAGTTCCGGGAATAAATATACTTTTCTGAATACTTCAAAAGAAACAGAGGCTATGGTTCCAGAAGCAGGAAAAACGACAGTAATAAGCGAATTAGAGGCAGATAGCAATGTTGTCGATAAGATATATCCTTACTTCAGAAGCCAAGTAAAAAAACAATGTGAGGACCAGGACGCAGAACTGGAATCAATGACAGGACATAAAGCAATTTTTGAACATGTCCAGTATCCTACTACTGATGAATATTTTACAACTGAAGAATTAAAGAACATCAGAATATATACCGCTGCTGATGCGGTAACCCTAGGCAAAAACGTAGGCATTAGCGGTTCCGAGGCTGTTTTTCATCCTGGAATACTAATAAAACCAGAAGAAAAGCTTTCTGAAATACTCGAATCAGACGTAAGAAAACAATTTATTAATGTTGGTTATTTCAAATTAGATTTATCAGAATGCAAGATTAGAGTTGGAGCCGACGGAGCTGATAGTAAAACCCTTGATGTAAAGAAAGATGCACCTCAATTAATTGAAAATTTCCAAAATGCTAAGATATATTGTTTTGACAATACTTACTCAACTCTTTACAAATCCGGTTCACAGCAGGTTGACCCAAATGCATTGACAAGCTATATCAAATCTAAAGGTGATGAAGTTGCTTCTCAGGCATTTTCACATTTAAATGATGAATTTGCATATGGCACAAGCAACAGCGACCACCAGAACAATGATGCAACATTTTATAAACCGTCTACCTCAGAGACATCAACAGCTATAACCGACCCCTCCGAAGCTCATTATCCATACTCTTATTTTAATCTTTGGAACAAGCGCTTGATGACTGCAGAAGAGCTAGAAAGCCTGGGTATTTATGACAAAGCCAAAAATGAACTTCATCTTCGCGGTATAGTCCATTGTATTAATGCTATTACCCTCGGAGACGCAAGTTCAGAACTTAAGGTTGACGGCTGCGGTGTAATTATTGCTCCAGGCATTTCTATTGAAGGTGCTATAACAAAAAAGAATCCTCAGGATGTATGTGTTTTGTTTGCACGAGACGGTTCAATAAGAGTAAAAACCAGCAAAGAAATTCAAGCAGCACTTATAGCCATGGGCATGAGCAACAAAACATCTTCTATTACAGCTAGTGAGCAGTTAAATCTCAAAGGTTCTCTTGCAACAGACCTACTTTTATTATCACAATGGAAAAAGGGTGTAACTCATAAAATAACATATGACGACGCACTTGCTCCCACAAAAGACATATATCAGATTAATATCTCAAAATGGGTATCCTTCGAAAGAGTTGTAGAAAACGAATGAAGAAAATAAGAAAGAAAAAAGCTTTTACCTTAATAGAAATAGTCATTGGTATGGCTATGTTCTTAATAGTGCTTCTTGCTATTTTCATGCTAAACCAGTCTTCTAATCAAAGCTCTATGGATGCCTATTATGAAATACTTGCATTTTCGCTTGCGCGGGAACCAATAGAAGTTTTCCGCGGATTCGGTTACGATACAGTATTAAAAATATGCAATAAAGAGATTTCTCCCGCATTATATAAAGTAGGCGAATACCAAGACATAGAATATAATCCGGGCATAGATCTGCAATACCCTGCTGAAGCAGAAAACTTTACAAGAAAAATAGACCTTAAAGCAGAAACCTCCTCTGATGGAACAAAATATATTCAAATAGTTGTTACTGTAGGGGTAAAAGGTCAGAGTAAAGCAGAAAACTGGCTAAGTAGAAAGAATGTTATCCTTCAGTCCTGCATTATGGAGCGTCCAAAATGGTAACAATAAAATCAAAAACCTATAGACGCACTGGTTTTACGCTAGTAGAAATAATGATTGCAGCTATCTGCCTTACAATCATTCTTGGACCTATATTCATGATTCTACGCTCAGGCACAGACACTTCACTGAAGGGCATGATGCGAATAGAAACTACACTCAAAGCAAGATCTATTCTTCAGCAGGTATACGCCGATTTAAAAATGGCCTGCTTTGCTCTTCCATATGGTTCTGACTACACCTTCGACATTCTACTCACAAAGAGTGGAACTGTTCCTAATTATACCTATTCATTCATGAGCTTTCCAATACACCAAAAGTATAATAGTATATTCGAAAGCCCGACAGATGGAATCAATTATAGAATTCCAAGTCAGATAACATATAGGGTTGAAAACGGTGATGACCAAAACCTTAACTTCAAAAAACTGATACGCGAAGAAGTCTTTGAAGGAAAAACCACGCGTACAGTTCTATCTGAAAACGTAAATTTCTTTGAAATAAAAGAAATACTAATGGAAGTTGACGGTAAAGACCAGTTTTACTATCTGATTACCCTCCAATTAATCGATGTGCTTCATGCTAGCGATATGAAAAACAAAAAATCTGGAGAAAAACTTAGAGAAAATCAAAAAGACGTTATTCTTGCTGATTTTTATGACATTGTTTATCCAGAATATCTCCACGCACTATGGAATGACAAAAGATTGAACCCCAACTGGCATACCCAGATCAAGGGTGCAGACCAGACTGACGAATAAAAATATTTTTTTTTAAATTGTTGCAACGTTTTATAAACCTCCTTCGTATTTAGAGTGAAATACCTTAGGAGGTTTTTTAAATGTTCAAAAGAATTATGCGGGGTTCACTCTTCATAACTATTATGTTGATTGTCTCCATGACTCTCACTGGTTGTTCTATTGACCTTGACAAGATTGTTTCTGGTCTCACAAACACTCTCGGCACCATCGTAAGTGGTGCTGGCAAGATTTTAAAAGCCGGCGTTGAAGTTGTTAAAAATGTATTCGGCACAGTAAAACAAGTTGTCGATCCAATTGTAACAGCAGCGCAAGAAATATCAGGGAAAACGGCATCGTCTTCGGCGGATATATCTAAGGGTACCAGTAAGGTTGACAGTGTATTCAATTCTCTCGATAAAGCAGCAGACTCTTTGATTTCTGCAGGCGACAAGATAAAATCATCTGGCACAGATTCTGCAGGCAATAAGACCTCTAGCACTACAGCTTCTAAGCAGACTGTAGCCAATGCAACCAAGGATACTGATTCAACATCTAGCTCAAGCACCAAGAAAAGCAGTTCTAGCAGCTCCAGTTCTTCTAGTTCTTGTTGCACTACAGGTAGCTCATCTAGTTCTTCCAGCAATTCTGCTCCAGAAGCTTGTCCAAAAGCCAAGAATGCCATGGAAAAGCTTGCAGACAAAATAAAGAGTATTTTTGGCGATAGCGCAAAGGTTGAAGTAGTAAAAGCTCCTGAAGTAAAAGACACCAGCCTTCTTACCGATAAAGAAAAAAAGGACATTGAAACTGCAGTAAACAAAGGTGTTGATAGCATTACATCCGGTCTTAACAAAATTACAGATTTGTTTGAAAAGAACAAGAATGCACTCAAAAGTAGCGCAGACGAAATCACTAAGCAGATCAATAACGTTAAGAACGAACTGGCTGAAATAAAGAAAGACCCAACTTCTGCTGAAAATCAGACCAAATATGCAGAATTGAAGACTAAGTTATCTAGTCTTGAAACTGCCGTTAATGATGTCAGCAAGAGCAGTGGTAATATCGTATATTACCTCCAGAATTCAGTTAGCAGCATCGAAAGCAGCATCAAGAAAATTGATAATGCTTTAAAGGGTAAGTAAGGAATTCCAAATAATGACAGACGAATGCAGAATAATTCTAGATGAAGCATTAACAGCCTCAGACAATGGTATTTCCATGTCTGAAAAAGTTACTGCACACCTCGGAATTTGTTCTGAATGCCGCAGAAGCCTTGAAGCAGCTAATGCCTTAAGCGCTTCTGTGGGGTCTGTTCTTCCTACTGAAAATACTGCCGCATTGAAGCTTAAGATTTCAAAAAAGCTTGAAGCTTCAATGCAGGCTAGAAAAGCCGCTGCATTAAAAGCAGCAACTGCGGCTTCACCGGTTCCATCTGCAATGATAGGTCTTGGTCTTGCTGCCGCATTAGCACTAGGTGCTTATTGCCTTGGTTCTACTAATAACAATCAAGCTTCAGTAAAAAACAACCAGCCTTCATCTGCTTACAACACAAATTCAACTTCATCAGACATAAAACCAAACAATTTGCCTGGCAATGTCCCCAATCAGGATAATGAAGTTTACCAGGAAATATTCTCTGACGGCTACAACGGCGATTTACGCAATTTTGAAAAAATAAAACAACCTTCTAGCAGCGTTCCATCTGCAACCAAAGATTAAAGAATAGCCCTCAGCTTAGCCATAACACGACAAAACTTCGAACGTAGTGTTGTTTCTTGTTCACCTGTAAGTTCTGAAATTTCAGCAAACGACAGTTTTTGAAAAACCCTCATTTCAACAATAAATCTTTCTTTTATATCAAGATTTTTCAAAAGCTCTTCTACTGTAATTTTTCCCACAGCTTCCTTTTCTGGATCTGCTATTGGTGTTTCAGCAACATCTTCAGCTAAAATTTCTTCCCCTCTTAGCTTTCTACGATATTGATCGACATAAAGATTTCTACCAATTGTCATAATCCAGGAAGAAAATTTTTTACTTTCATCAAAATCATCAATCTTATTCAGCATTTTTTCAAATGTTTCCTGAATCAAGTCATCAACATAATCTTCAGGAATATGTATATATCTGAAAAAAGCCCTTAGTTGGGGAATATACAAATCCAGGATTTTATCAAGAGCTTTGCTATCGCCGGCTTTAACCAGTCTAACAAGAGCGCAGGTATCATTAACTTCGTTAGACTTAGTGGCAATCATTTTGCTTTTTCCTTGCCAAATTCAACAGAATATTCTTCGATGACTCTCATGCCACGGATTTTAACAACTCTATAGCCTTCTTTGGTTTCTCTATAAGGAACAATTGAAACGCGCAAAATATCTCTAACCTTTGGCATCTTGAAACCATCTGCCACTGGTGTCATAAGAATAGTATCACCATTAGTAGCAAGCATAATGACGGTATTATTATTTATTCTTTTTACTTCGCCTTCAATTACAGAAGTATCTGCAACCACAGCCTTACCCTTAGCAGCCGAACTGTCACCACCCTTTGGAATAAAGAGTATATAGAATCCACCAGCAACAAGTAAAAACACAACAATACTTATTGGCAAAGCCTTCGAAGTCACATAGTTTTTCAACAGAACCCATAAAGCAGCAAGCTGTTCTTTTGAGTTTCTTTCAGGCAATTCAGAAGGAGAACGATAAGCGTAGGCTGGCTTCTTACTCTTCTGTTTTTCTTTTTCAACTCGAAGTCTTTCTTTAAGTTCTTCTTCCTTCTTCTGCTTTTCAACTTCTGCATCAGCTTTTTCAGCAGCAACAGTCTGTTCATCTTTTTCTTCATTTGCATTGGTTTCAGAAGCAACAGCCATTTCTTCTGCAGGAGCCGGGCAGGCTTCACGGAGTTGCTTGGCCTGTTCTGCTATTTTTCCGGAGTGAGCCTGTTCTATTTTATATAATGAATAAACGTTGTCGGCAGAGGGGTTAGCAGCAAAATGCAGAAGCCCTGCTTCCAAAATAGTTTCTGGATAATCACGGCACAAATATTCAGTAAGCATATCGCGAACCAGCGCAAAATCGAACTGGTTCATACATTCCAAAGCCATTTTCTGTTGATTTGGCTCATGCGAATAAAGCATAGCCTTCAAAGAAGATATGGCCTGATTGTAGTCAAAGTTCTTCAAAATGCCTAATGCTGCAGATTTCATTCCAACATCGGCAACCTTCAAACACTGACCTAAATATGGGAAAATCTGATCTGGATTAACAATTCCCAAATATTCAACAGATGCTGTCGCAAGTGCTACTTCCGGATTTTTAATATTCTTAATAGCTATTTCTTCAGCGCCACTAAGTCTACATCTTGTCAGACACTGGAATACAGCTATCTTTACTCCTACATCAGTATCCTTGTGTGAAAGCATTAAAAGGAACTGATTAAGCTTTTCTGCCGCTTTTTCAGGAGTAATCGTTGCAAGAATTTCTAACTGTGATAAACCCTTAGATTTATTGTCAGGTTGTTTTTCTTCTTTATCCTGACTCTTAACAGCACCTGATTTTACTGTTTCAACACCAAGATACTTTGATATCCTTGATTTTACGAGGTCAGAAACTGGCCACGAAAGAGCTTCTTTAAAGGCAACTGCAATAATAGGCTGTTTTAGAGCAACAATAATACTCTTTTCTACTTCAGCAGATACAGTTTCTGCGTCTAATCTTCCAACAATCTGCTTAACATAACGTAACGCATTTCTTTTATTAACCCAATTCTGAAGTTTCTTGGTATAAGCAGCAAACTGATTTCCTAAGATTCCAGATTTTTCTAATAGATGAACAGCTTCATTCAGAACCCTCTTAACTAGTTCTGCCTTCTTTGCTGGTGAACGTTCTGCAATTTCAAACAATGTGAAAGGAACTTCCACATCCGGATTCATTTCAATAATCCAACCAGCTTTTGTAAGAAGCTCAGAATTTGTTTCTGCGGCAAAATATTTCAATAAAAGAGGCTTAACAACTTCAAACGGCAAAAGAGGACAGTTCTGAATACCAGCCAAGCGTTCTGTCTGATTTGGAGATAAAAGCAAAGCCTGAAGATGGTTCAATGCTTCTTCTTTATCTATCTTAACCAGACCTCTGATGGCAAGGGCCTTTATTTCAGGGTCCTTGGAAGCTAGCAAATCAGGTAAATCGGGCAACAGTTGTTCCGGGTTCATATGAACCATTGTGCGTAAAGCAGCAAGCTTTAAAACTAGACTGTCCGAATAAAGCTTTTCTGATATTAATACAAATTTATCTTCGGGCCAATAACGGCAGAAAGACCTAATAACACGGGCTGCTACAATTGGAGATGAACCTTCCAATAATTCAGGTCCGATAGTTCTCACATCTTTTGGCAATCTTGGAGGTAAATTAGAAAGGATATGCATCCGCATATTTTCATCAGCCCCGCGCCACATAGTCAAGAACGAATCAACGTCAGTTATCTGTATCTGCTCAGGCTTTTTTGAGCCTTCCATGCGCTCTTTTACTGCAGCCATGGCATGAGAAATAAGCATTGAACATTCTGGATCGTCTTCGTATACGCTTATTTCTTCCAACGTAGACAAAATTTCGGGACTATCCCCTACTCTTATAACTTCTTCGAGAGCAAATATCCTGAAAGACTTTATCGGTGCCCGAAGATTGTCTAAAAGATTCTGTTGTTCGTTTGAAATTGCCATAACCTTTATTCTATAAAAAAAACGTAAATAATACAATTTTTTTATACTATATGTTATCTTATAACTTATGAATATGCCCATAAAACTAGAAAAACTTCTGGCAATAATAATCATTGCTATAGCCTTAATACTAATTCCTTTAAAAATCATTAGTATCGGTTATAAGCCTTTAGATGACGCTTGCAGACATGTAGCGTTTTCTATGGGCAACAGAAACTGGTCAGACATTTTAGTAATCACACCGGGCTTAGAATCTGACCATAACGCAGGATGGCACACATTACTTAGAGTAGTTCAACGATGTCTTAATTTTGATAAGGAACAGCTTTTGAACTTCTCTATTATTTTTTTATTTCTGTTATTTAATCTTACCGGTGCTATTACATCACGGAATTGCGCAGCATGGTTTGTTACCATGTTAATTATTTTTATTATCCAAATAGATTTTTTCAGTCGCCTAGTTTGTGGAAGACCTTTTATTATATCGTGCTCAGCGGCATTAATTCTATTTAAAATCTGGTTCACTGGGCCGAAAGAAAAATCTGATAATCCGAGTAAATTTATTATCTATCTAATTAGCTTTATTGCATTAACAGTCTCAGTCTGGCTACATGGGACCTGGTATAACTTTTTATTAATACCAATAACTCTTTTCCTTTCTGGGAAACCACTAAAAGCTTTAGAGTTAATAGTATTAATAGCCATTTCTACTCTTGCAGGAGCATATCTCACGGGTGATTTCCATGAGTTTTTGTATTTTCACTACCAGGCAACTTTAAATATTCTTTCAGAGAAGATATATAACTGGCAATTAGTAACAGAATTTGCCGAGGGTAACGTATATTACGCATGGCTTTTTCCTATAGTCATTATTATATCGCTTCTTCATAAAATGAACAGATTAAAGTTGAATGAGCTTTCCCGAGATTCTGTTTTTATATTTATCTTATTATCATGGCTTTTATCATTAAGAGTAACCCGATTCTGGTTTGATTGGGGTCTCATCGCTGTATGTTACTGGCTATCAGACAAAATTTCAGTATTAATTTCAGAAATGGAATCTGTAAAGAAGCCCTTTATACGCTATTTTTTATTTTTATTTTTAATTGCCGCTTCAATTGTTATTATACCGCAAGCCAATTGGGACAAGCGCGCAGAACACAAAAGCAACATTGCTGATTTTTCAAAACAGGAATTAGCTGATTTTATACCTGAAGAAGGCGGCATTGTCTACAATGATTCAATGTCAGAGTTTTATTTTAATTATTACACGTATCCAGAAGCCAAATACCGCTATATATTGGGCTTCGAACCAGCAATCATGCCACAGGAAGACAAAGTTGTCTTCAGGGATATAGTGTTTACTAATTATCATTACTCTGCTTATAAACCTTGGATTGCAAAACTAACTCCAAAAGACAGAATTTATACCAAAGTGAACATATCAGATTACTACAAAGAGTTAGACTGGATAAAAGCCAGTTCAAAGCTTTGGATAGGAAAGTTAAAAAATAGAAATGGATAAAGAAAAAAGCAAGATACTCTTATTTGAATT
>JAZUDR010000324.1:0-11244 GCA_045639725.1 Candidatus Avigastranaerophilus sp.
TTGGTAGGGGCAGTTTATTGAACTATTCCAAACCAGATTGATTTTACCAGGTTGTTTACTATTGGGGAAATCATTGTTCCGCCATATACAAACAGCAGAACAAAAATGATAAATGAATATTGCTGAAGCTTGTAATAGGTTGCCTGAAATCTAGCAGGAAGAAGGTAGTGAATAAATCTTGAGCCATCCAGTGGGGGAACAGGGATTAGATTAAATATTGCAAGCGTGACATTAATCTGTGTTGTGAACAGGCAGATATAACCAAAATAGTAATTGAAAGCAGAGGTATTTCCCAATGCTGCCAAAGACAGTTTATAGGCGAAAGCAGCTAATATCGCTATCAGCATATTGCTTAAGGGACCTGCCAGACCAACTGAAACCATGGCACGGTTCGGGTTCTTAAAATATGAGGAATTTACTTGAACAGGCTTAGCCCAGCCAAAGCCGCAGAATATGAATAATATGGTTCCCCACAGGTCCAGATGCTTCATTGGGTTGAAGGAAAGACGGCCAGTAGCTCTAGGGGTAGGGTCTCCAAGAAAATCAGCCATATATGCATGAGACATTTCGTGAAGAACAAGGGAAATGATAAATATTGGATATATTATCAGTTTTTGAGTTAGAGTTGACAAGCTTGCTCCAACACCGCTGAACAGCACCCAGCAGACTAATAAAATACCTAATACAGGAATAATCCTTTGAACTATAAGACGCCAGTCTGGTTCTGGTTTCCTGAATTCATAAATTCGATATTCGTTTGGCAAGGTCTATTTCATCCTTTCGAGTAAGTTCAATACCATTAAGTCGCTGTTCCATAATCTGGTCGAAAATTTCTCTTATTTGTGGGCCAGGCTTAATACCAGCTTCAATTAAAGCTTTCCCGTCACAAATTGGTTTGATGGAACATAATTCATTTATATAAAGATTTAATTTATCTGTTATGGCCTTATCTTTGAAACTAAGCATCATAAGCGCCATTGTTTCTGGATTGCAGCCATGGAGAAGCTTATATATACTTATTCTGTCATTAGCCATAATAAGCTTTTCTGGTATGCTACTGAAGTTGTTTAAAGCATTTGTTGCTTCTAATACAATAGAATGCGGCAGTCCTGAGGCATTCAGCAGAGAAGTTGCTTCTGGCAATGGAATAGTAGATAGTAGTAAAGACCAATATACTGCAGCTTCAGAAATATTTGGATATTTATGTGAAAGTCTGGTTACTGTTGGGCGGACAACACTGAAAGAGAAGCTTGGGCGCTTAAACTGATTGAAGCATTTGTGATAAAAGGCCAATAGACCTGAACTCTGGTATTTGCTTAATAGCGTCAGAGGTTTGTTTTCTAAAAAGCATTTATCAATTTCTGCAGCTATACGTTTCGGACTCAGTAAACTTGGCAGACCACGATGAATGGCTTTGTCGAACTGATAATCTGTTTCGGCATCAATAGTAAATTTGAATCTGTCGGCAAAACGAAGAGCTCTGTATAAGCGTGTTGGGTCATCAATAAAGCTTCTTGGATGCAGTATCCTGATAATGCCCTTTTCGAGGTCTTTGGCACCGTTAAAGAAATCTACCAGCTCAAATGGTCTGTCTGGGGTTATAGACATAGCTATTGCATTGATTGAGAAATCGCGCCTGAATAAATCATCAATAATGTTGCTGAAAGATACCTCAGGAAGAGCTCCAGGACTTTTATATACTTCTTTTCTGGCTGAACTGAAATCTATTGTCAGTTTGGGAAGATAAATATGGGCAGTATGAAAACGTTCAATCAGCTTGCATTCAACAGCTAGTTCTTTGGCTACAGAAGTGGCAAAAGGTAACGCATCACCTTCTACCATGATATCAACATCAAAATTGGGTCTCTTGAGCAGTAAATCCCTGACAAAACCGCCTACAGCATAGGCTCTCAAATGATGCCTTGAGGCAATATCTCCAATCTTTGTGAGCAGTTCAAGAAGTTCCTGGGAATAAAGCTCTTGAACGCTGGCTGCCAATGACATTATTTATCTATGCCTTCTCTTTTTAGTATATTGAAAAATGCTTTTACCAAATCGGGATCAAGCTGAGTTCCTGCTGCCTTGAACATTTCTTTTTTTACATAATCAAAAGGAAATGCTTTTCTGTATGGCCTGTCGGCAATCATGGCATCATATGTATCTGCAACGGCCAGGATTCTTGCGCCCAATGGGATGTTATTCCCTTTGAGACCTAATGGGTAGCCGGTGCCGTCATATTTTTCATGATGGTAGAGGGTTAATGGCGCTATATCCTTCAGGATTGCAACTCGTTCCATAATGTTGGCGCCATATTCTGGATGCTTGTGAAGCTCTGCAATTTCTTCGTCTGTGAGTTTCCCCTGCTTTGTGAGAATAACGTCCTTTACTCCTATTTTGCCTATGTCGTGAAGTAAGCCGGCGTATCTCACTGTTTCTATCTGCTCGTTATCAAGACCAATTTCTTCACCTATTTTAACAGCATATTCCATAACCTTGGTGCTGTGACCGTGAGTGTAGGAATCTTTGGCTTCGATAGCGGCTGCTAGTGCCATTACCATAGACATATACTGACCCTTCATGTCGGCATATAATCTTGCGTTTTCTATTGCGATACTTGCTTGTGAAGCAAATGCAGATAGCAGGTCTATTTCATTCTGTGAGAAATTTCTGGGCTTCCCTGTGAATATCGTGATGACGCCGATTGATTTATTGTGCTGAAGAATAGGAACTGCTAATACACCAGCAACCTTTTCCTTGCGTAATTTCTTGGTGTAATCATCCTGAGGAACCTTTTTTAAGTCGGCAATTGATACCGGTCTGCGCTTAGCAAAACAGGTTCCTATAATTCCTTCGCCGACAGTTATCTGGTCTTTATTCTGCTCTGATTTTATGTAACCAGTTGATGCTTTGATTTCAAGAGCATTTGCTTCTTTGTTGAATAGTCTCAGTTCGCATCTTAAGGCATTCATCATTTCTATAGAAAAGCTGGAAATAGAATCTAATACTTCGTCTAATACAAGAGTAGAGGTGATTGACTGAGAAATTTCGAACAGGACAGATATTTCATCAATGCGCTTTTCAAGGTCCAGCTTGATTCTTACATTTTCAATGGCAGTAGCCAAGAGATTCGAGAGAGTAGTGAAGGTCCTTAGATTTTCTCTGTTGAATGCATTTTTACGTATGGTAGCCATTGTAATAAGGCCGACGTTTTTTCCTTGCACTACCAACGGAACTGTAAGATAGGATTTTAATTTACCTGTGAAAGCTTCTGAGTTTTCTGCAGACTGGTTTTGCAAGAATATTTGCTGTCGTTTTATCTGTCTAGTGCTTTCAGGACTTAGCATTGAAGCTATTTCGTTTATGTGGGCAGACAAAGCATTCAGTTTTGTTGGTTCAAGCAGGTAACGAGATACATAGTATCGTCTTTCTTCTTCCTCATTGTAAAAGAGGGCTACAACCCCTATATCGAAGCTTATCAGCTTAGACAGATATTCAAAGGAAAGCCCTATGAGGGCTTCAAAGCTTCTTGTGGTTGAGAAACGTTTTGCAAGAAGATTGAGCTGCTCCATTTCGCTAAGCTGTTTGTTTCTGTCTTCCAATAAGGAAATGTGCTCTATTCTTAAAGCTGCAAGATTAGCAAAAATGGTGGCTTCTTCAAGGTCGTTTACCGAAAAGATACTATTCTTGGAGGTGTTGGCGACTACAAGCAGACCAACGCACTGGGTCTGAGTCTGCAGTGGTATTATCATTGCTGATTTGTATGGGGTTCCTGCGAACACTTTGTCTTTAGGGTCACCAGTAAATATGATTCTTTGCTTGCTTTCAAATGCTTTTAGTATAGCAAGATTTTCACCAGTCAGATTTGGATTAGCTGTTTGCTTGGTCCCAGGGCAGGGGGCAAAACCATATTCTTCTGTTGAATGAATAGTGTTTCTATGATCTTCGCATTTTATAAAGCTTGGGCGCCTTCTTGGCTTGCCACTGGCAACAAAAAAATCAAGCTCATAAGCTTCGCGATTTAACATCATGACAAAGCTTTCTTCAGCGTTTGTAGCTTCCTTGGCTGCTTTGGCAATCTTTAATATATCGTCCTTTAATTCTCCATTAGCAGAAAGAATCATTGATATTTCAGAGATTCTTGCTAAGCGCTTAAAGGTGTTTTCTGTCTGTTGCTTTGTTGGATTAGTGTTTCTTTTCATAGCTTACAGTAGAATCTTTATAGGTCTGGTATTGATTTCTGCCATTTAACTTTGATTGGTAGAGAGCCTGGTCAGCGGCTTCTATTAAATCAGAGGTTTTGCTGCATTTGGTTACTGCTGCGCATGAAACGCCTATGGAAATTGTAACCTTCAGTTTTTTTTCACCGTCAATTACTTCTGAAGCCTCAACCTTACTTCTTATACGTTCAGCAAATACAGCAGCGCCTTCAAGAGAGGTTTCCGGAAGTATTACAGCAAATTCTTCACCGCCGTATCTGGCTACTGTATCAATCTGGTCTCTTATTGAAGCCTTGAAGATTGATGAAACATGCTTTAATACTTTGTCACCAACCAGGTGGCCATAGGTATCGTTGAATTTTTTAAAGAAGTCTATGTCTAGAATCATTAATGACAAAGGCTTTTTGTATCTTAGGGATCTAGTGAATTCCTGCTGCAGTGTTTCCTGGAAAAACCTATGATTGTAAAGCTCAGTAAGCGGGTCTGTGAAAGCTAACTTTTCTGTGCGTTTGTGAATCAATGCATTTTTGATGCTTGTTATGAAAATACCAGTAAACTGCGAAGTAATATCAAGTTCCTTTGCAGTAAAATCTTCATTGCCTTTGCGAGCAAGATGGATTAAGCCTTTTACGCTGTTGCCAAGGATGATTGGCAGATGAAGAACATGTTTGAAACTTGAAACCTGCTTAGCTTCCGGCAACTGAGGCTTAAAGAATGTTGGCTGGTAGAAATTGTCTTCAGACAATTCCTGCTCAGTTGGGTATTCGTTGAATAGTTCTGTTATATTGTTGGTCAGGCTTGTCTGATACTTTAAAGAAATAGGTTCAGACGGTTGAACAATGAGCTTATAACCATTGTCGAGTTCGTCATATAGAAGAATAGAAATGGTTGTGAAGGAAATAATCTTATTGAACTGGTCAAATGCCTTTTGAAGTATTGTGTAAGGATCAAGAGTAGAACCAAGGTCTTTGCTGATTTCAAAGAAAATTTTGTTTCTTTCAGCATTTTCCTTAAGAGTAATCTGGTCCTGACGTATGGTTTTCAGCATGTTTTCTCTTGTCAGGGCACTTGAAATATTATGAGAGATAATCTGCAGGAAGCGATAATATTTTTTTGCCTGAATTTCATCTGTTTCAGTGAAACTTCTGCTGACTATCAGGAAGAATGGCTCACTATCTTCAACATACAGTGGGATACAATACATTTCACTGGACTCGTTGCCGTCGTCGAAAAGCAGTGTTAACGGAGTCTCATCATCATTTGATGGGTTTGTCGGACTGGAAATTAGCTTTTGTCTGATTCTATCTGTGATGGAATCAAACATTTCTTCTAATTGGTTTTTCTTAAGCTGGTGAGCAGCAATGATTTCTATAGTTCTAGGCAAGTTTTTGCTGCTTTTTACTGACTTGCTTGGAGTTACTGTTTTTACTATAGCTGAACGCTTCATTCCAAGTTCTTTTGAGAGAAGCTTCAAAAACTCTTCCAATCGGCCTGTAAAATCGTTTGATTCTGATAAAAGTGAGGACATTTGGAAAAGAGCAGTAATTTCCTTACGATTTTCATCTATTTTTTCTAATAGCGATTCCTTATCTATAAGGCTAGCTACCAATGCGTTAATGCCGCAAAGCTTATCTAAATCACTGTCCTCAAATGGCTTTTGATTCTGGTTCCTGTTAAAATTCATTACTCCAATGGATTTTTTATTTATTTTCAAAGGAACAGACATGAACGAGCCAGAATCATTTTTACGGGTTAATTTGATGTTTCCTTTGGGAGAATACTTGGGATTGCTTATTATTGCTTTGCCAGACTTAAATACCTGTGCAGAGACTGAATCGTTTAATGCAATTCTTTTTACGGAAGACTTTTGTAGGCCCTTTGCCAGAACTGGATGAGAAGAGGATACATAGAGCTTTAAACAGTTTTCTTCACTGTCATAGACCATAATGGAGCCAGAAACAGCTTCCATGTAATCAATAATTTCTTTTATTATGTTTTGAATTAACAAATGAAGATCAGTGGCTTCTGCCGCTTTTTCTGCAAGGGTAGCCAGAATATTGGGGGATGTTTGCTGTAACTTAGTCATTTTCTATTCCTCTATATTTAACAGACAGTATTGTCAGGTCATCATGGGCGTCTGCACCCTGTTTCCAGTTTTGACAGGCCTGTTTTAATGCTGAATAAATGCTCTTAGAATCCTTATTGGAATTGGCTTTCATAATTTCTTTTATGCGTTCCATTCCAAACATTTCACCGCTTGGTGATATTTCTTCATAAAGACCGTCGGTAAACATTACAAAGAAATCATCAGGATTTAACTTAAAGTTTACTAAATTGTAAGGCATGAATGGTGGGTCGAAAAGTCCTAGTGGCATGCCTTTACCAGGTTTTATTTCTTCTATTGAATCTTTTCTGCTTACAAGCAAAGGACCGTGACCAGCATTCGCAAACTCACAATTACCTGTTTCCAAATCTATGGCCACCAATTGCAGAGTGACAAACTTACCGTCCATGCCTTCCATTTCGGCAGACAGATATTTATTCGCTTTTAGCAATATATCAATAAGATTATCATGCTCTGGGGCAAGGGTTTTTATGAAGGTCTGGGCTATTGCCATAATAATAGCAGCCGGGTTCCCTTTTCCTGAAACGTCACCTAATATTGTTAACAAACGGCCGTCTTGCATTTTTACTATTTCAAAAAGGTCTCCACCGACTTCTTTGGCTGTTGTGCTTTCACCGAAGATGTCGATTTCCTTTGGCAGTCGCTTGAAGTCCTGGCTTGTGGGCATTAATGACATTTGTATGTCGTTAGCGGCTTTATTTAATATTTCACGCTGCTTGCTTTCGTCAATGAAATTAACATTGTTTATGCCAGCTGCTACAAGGTCTGAAATTGCTTCTAGAAAGGCTTTGTCTTTTTCTGTGAAAATCTTTTTGTTGTCTTTATTGTTAACATTTATTACACCAATAACCTTGGCAAAATCAGAACCTTTACCTTTTATAAGCGGAACAGAAAGCAAGGACCTTGTGTGGTAGCTTGTTTTGTATTTTGCAGAAAACAGTCTTTTTAAATCGTCTCTGGCTTCTTTTGGAAAATTATTCTGAACTTCGTCCAGGTTATCAATGTCCTTTATATAAATCGTCTTGCCATACTTTACGGCCAGACCGGAAATAGAATTCTCGATAGGCTCTTTGATACAGCCTGGTATTATTTCGCAGCATTGCCCCTGACCCTTTTTGAATGTAAGATACTTTTGGGACTGGTCTACTTCCATGTAAGAGATTATATCAACCTTTAAATGATTGGCTATTACTCCAATCATCTTATCTTGCATTACATCTGGATTTGACAAGTTGTTTAGTAATTCTACGATGTCGGAAATAGAAGCAATACGGCTGTCTATGTTTTCTGCTGCCTGAAGATGGAAACCGACTTTGTCTTTTAATCTGTAAGATACAAGTTCAAATTCATCTTTGGTCAACTGTAGATTAAATTCAGAATCAAAAACAATAAGACAGCGATTTTTTTTGCCAAAAGTTGAGGTTAATGGAAAAATATAACGTACCGGGATGTCTATCAATCTGTTACTATTGTCTAAGGCATTGGTATTCTTTATGGTTTCCATTATGCCGGCGCAAGAGGCGATACTGTCTATGGTTACAGAATTAGTGATTTTGGAGTCTAACGGCAAATCCTGACTCAGAGTATTGCTTACACGGTCATATGTATAAATAGCACCATCATGGAAATCAAATACCTGAGAAACAAAATTTGCTAAGTCATTTATGATTTGCTTTGAATCATTGGGATTTTCCAGATAACTGAAGCGGGTATCTATGGTTTCAATAATCTTCCTTAATCTGTTATTCAAAGCTTTCTTTCTGACAAAATTCAGATGACTGAAATACAGGCCTAGCTGGTTGGCAATCATAGTGAAAAAGCGTGCCAAGCCTTCCTGATTCTGGGCTATGTTAAATTTTTCCTTGGTTATTGTATAGGTTAAGTCTGTAGGGATATAGCCTAAGAAACCAAATATGCCGTCGTCATTGTCGTGCCCATCGGAAATTCTATTTACGCGGCAGGGTATAACCAGAATATTATCATTAGTTGTTGGGGAACTGATTATTGGATTCTTGTAAAAACCAGAAGCATTTCTGCTGATGGAATCATTGTTGTCTGGATTGACAGCAAATTGGCATATTTCTTTTAGTTCCTGCAGGCGGCGCTTGTCATTTTCGTTGTCAGAATCTATTGTTGTAATGAATTCATTAAAGTAACCAGGAGCAACTTTTTGTTTTATAATTATAGAATTCAGATTGAAGGCTTGCTGAAGTTCTTTCAATATAACCTTTAATACTTGCTCATCTTCTTCAAACCATAATTTGGATTGAAGGTTCTTAAACTCCTGATCATTGAAGCCTATCATTAATCTATGGGACTTGGGGCGGGAGGTTAAGACATTCTGTAATTTAATTATAAGCTGTAAAAGAGGATTCTGAAGAATATCCATACCCATTGAATCTTTCAGAATATTTGTTTCTGATATTCCGTTCGAAACAGATGCCAAAATTTTGCCCCCTAGCATATAATAGTATATCGTTTGTATCTTACCATATAGTGCTATTGTTTTCTAGTAGTTAAAAGGGGTACATGTATATTTTGTCACAAATAAAAAATTGTGTACAAAATTAATGAAGAAAATACTTGAAATTATAAAAGTGACGTGATATATTTAAGGCTCCAAAATGATTTACGAAAGGTGAAATTATCATGGCTAATACAAAATCAGCTGCAAAGAACGCCCGTCAGGCTGTTCGTCGTCACGCTCTTCGCGTTCAGATTACTTCTGAACTTAAAACCGTTCGCAAAAGCGCTTTGGCTGTAGCTTCTGAAAAGAAAGCTGAAAACGAAGTTGCTGAAGCAACAAATCACGCTGTAAAGAAATATGCTAAGGCAGCTTCTAATGGTTATATTCATCCAAAGACTGCTGCTAGAAAAATCAGCCGCCTCATGAAGGCAGTCAACAGACTTCAGAAATAATAACCAGCTTTAATTTTATTACTTTCTGGTGTATTACTAACTGATATACTGTTAGCCATTTTACCGGTAGTGTGTGTGAACATGCTACCGGTTTATGGTTTTAGGAAATTGTGTTTTTATAATAAAGACAATTAGGTGAACTGGTTAATTTTTTGAATTTTGTAGACTAGTAAACTGTATTTGCTGAAGAAGTTCTGAAATTTGTGTGATTAACTCGTATTTATCTGCTTTGGGATTGAAACCGTATTCATTAATCAAGTCTTCAACCTTATAAAGCTTTTGGCGGGTTTCATCATTGATAATACCTGCTGTTTTGAGTCTGTTATGAAATTCAAAGGGTGTTTCGCTAGCTCCACGGAAAACGTTGAATTTTATTAAATTGGTTTCCCACAAGAGGTAACTGAATGGAGTCCATTTGTTTTTTCTAGACCAGTATCGCATGGCAGCATAAAGAATTCTGCTGAATACCAGACATATTATAAGGGCTATAATCATAATACCCCAGACACACGGCGATTTATAAAAAGCTCTCCAAGCCTCCCGCAGGCCAGGGAAAATCTTCTTGATGCCGAAACTCTGGGCGTTTACATCAAAACTATAAATGTAGCTGAACCAGAATCCTTCATATATTGCAGTTATTTTTTCCCAGAACTGCTCTAGTATTGTTGAATCTTGGTCTAAGTCCTGATCTGGTGGGGTAGGGTCGTAAGAAACCCAGCCCATTTGTGGATAATATACTTCAACCCAGGCATGGGCATGGCTTTGTCTAACAGTGAAAAAATTACCTATTTCATTCCATTCACCCATTATATAACCATTGGCCACACGGCTTGGAATCCCCATGCCTCTTAAAAGGAAGACCATTGCTGTAGCAAAATGCTGGCAGGTTCCTGCTTTGTTGTCAAACAGGAAATACTCTACGGGGTCGGTTCCTTTGGGAACTTCTGGCTGAAGTAATGAATATGAATAACCATTTTTCAAAAATTTCATAACCATTTCTGTTCTTTCAGAAATGCTTGTGGATTTTTGCATAAAATTGTTACAGATCTGCATTATTTTATCTGTAGAACCATTAAGTGACATATAGGGAAGAAGCCTATTGTCATAAATGAGGTTTGATAATTCTTCTATGTCAGAATCAATAATTTCTGGCTGGTCTATCAGCATTGTAACCATATATTTTCTATTTGTCTGGCGGCGATTGTCTGCAAAGAACATTGAACCGTCCATTTCGGAGCCAATAAAATTGGTGCGGAAATTTAATAACTTTGTCTGGTCTGGAATAAATACTGTTGGGGTTTCGGAGTTTTCCAGGATTATTTCAAAATCGTGAGTATTTTTAAAATCAGAAAAAGATTTGTCTAGTATTACTTCACCTGTTGTTTTTCGCAGGTCTCGAACGAATAGACCGCGTCTGGTTTTTTTCCATTCTCCGTCTTCGTATTCACTAAATGCACCGCCGCGTATCAGTTTCTTTCTCAGTCGGCGTAATATGGATGTTGTGACTGTTTTCTCGTCACTAGGTATAAGTCTCATTACAACGGTCTGATTATCTTCAAGATAGCCAGAATCGTTTAGATTCAGGGTTGAATTCGAATAACCTCTTGTTGAACGTGTTCTTGAAAGCTCTGAAGCTAGACCATAGCTGGTGGTCCTTGGTATTAGATAGAAAAAGGGAATCCACAGAAGTATAAATACAATTGTTAACAGTACTGTTCCGCCAAGACCCTTGGGGCTAATATATAATTGGTTTTTAGTATTCTTCTCTGATGATATTGTATTGTATCTTAGAAAAGATAGAACCATTGCAGACATTATTAAGAACGGCAGGAATATAGCAGGAAAAGCAAAATTGACATTCATTGCGGCTATGCCAAGAATAATCATTAACATTAATGTTAGGTTGGCGAGTGTGTTTCTTATAGTGAGCATAGTCATGAATTGCAGAATAAGTATAAGCAATGAGAATTCCAACAATAAGAC
>JAZUDR010000325.1:0-17882 GCA_045639725.1 Candidatus Avigastranaerophilus sp.
TTGTAGATGCAAATTCTACAAGAAAACGTTATATCGCAGAACGGGTTTTACAGATAGCCAGCAAACGGAATGCACAGTGCCAACAGTCAGAAAAAGTGGATTCTTTGACTATTGGTGTGTACAGACTGACCATGAAATCCAATTCTGATAATTTTCGCCAGTCTGCTATTCAAGGGGTTATGAAGTATCTTAAGGAAAAAGGCGCAGAGGTTGTTATCTATGAACCGACGCTTCCTGAAGCTGAAGATGTTTTTGGCGGTTGCCGCGTAATAAGGGATATTGATGCTTTTAAAAACATGTGCCATGCAATTATCGCCAATAGATACGATTCGATCTTAGATGACATAAAGGGCAAGGTCTATACCAGAGACATTTTCGCCCGCGACTAACCTCCCTTTCGTAATGGAGCAATTCTCTAAGACCCCCTTTCGTAAAGTGGGGTAGGGGGGATTTTGACTACAGCTGTTCGCTGCTAAAATTAATTCTATTGACATTGTTGTACATAAGTGATAACATACGCTTCTCTAAAAAACAGATGTCTAAGGATGAAGGTGCTCTAGCAACAGTGTTCGTTCTTGATTCGTGGCTAGGGTAAAAATAATTCTTAGGCTTTTTTGTTTTTAGCCGATATTTATTATGAAAATTATTATAGGAGTATATTGAAATGTTGTTTCCGAATCCTTGGTTTGACAACAGCAATGCTGATGGCGTTACTAGTCAGACTAATACAATTCAGATGTTTGTAGAAGCAATCAGATCACTTTTCGAAAAGTAATCGCATCTTAAAGATTGCACATCATAGTAAAAAGGAACTCCAGGCAACTGGGGCTTTTTTTTTGTCAAAATTACCCCTTTCGTGAGGCTGTCTGAATACTTAGACAGTTTAAGACCCCCTTTTGTAAATGGGGGTAGGGGGGGATTATGCCTTAAATAGACCTGATATTAGACGGCAGAGGTATTTCCTTGGGCTTTCGAGACTTTGCTATAATCGGTTTGATTATGACTACCAGTTCGTATATTATGAGACCGGCAATCAGGATAATAAGAAAATATTTGAAATATAACCAGAAATGATTCTGGGTGGGAGTTGGAATACCAAGAATTGACCTGTGGCGGGCTGCTTCCTTTTCGTCGCCGTTTGCTTCTGCTAAGTCAAGATATGCAACGCGGAGT
The DNA here is from genome assembly GCA_045639725.1 of Candidatus Avigastranaerophilus sp. GTDB lineage: Bacteria > Muiribacteriota > Ozemobacteria > Ozemobacterales > Ozemobacteraceae > RUG334. The sequence continues at coordinate 1,174 of JAZUDR010000325.1, forward strand.
TTTGAATTATTAGGATTGAAGACAAGGCGTTTATCTAATTCTATTTTTGCTTTGGCATAAGGCATCTTTTGTAATTCTTCGACAAATTTATTTTCATCAAAAGCTTGAATTGTTTTTTTCTGGACAGGATAGCTCTTTTTATCAAACCATGTTGGCTTTGTTAAGGTGGGGTCTATGGATTTGGCCTGAAGCCAGTAGTTTTCGGCCAGTTTGAAGTTGCCTGAGGTGCTTGCTGCTTTGGCTTTTTTGATGAGCTCTGCGCTTATCTGCCTTCTGCTGTTGTTTGGCATTTCCTTGCTTGCTGCGTTAGCAGAAAAAGTGAAGCATATGGCCACTAGAATCAGGACTATACAGATTAAAGCATTGTGGAAAAATGATTTTAACATGGCTTATTACTTGGTTATGCTGATCATTTGGATGGCATTTTCGCCGCGAGTGCTGTCACCAAGCTTGTTTTGATATGGATATTCATCAATGGCCATCGAATTTAGCTTTATATTTTTTACAACACTGGCCGAAGCAACAGATTCCTTTTCCCATGCTCCCGCTACATACGTGCTAGTATCTAGTCCATCTACATGTATTTCGAAGCTTGTGTTGCTGGCATAGTTAGTTGATACCATCCAGTATGTAGTAGATGATGTATTCCAGGCAAAGTCTGGAATGGAATTATCACGTAATTCGCTTTTTCTTAAAAAACCCCATTGGGTAAGGGATGCTATTTTTGCCGAAATGCTTGCAGGAGTATCAGAGGCAACAAAGTCTTGCCAACCTGTGTCAGGATCTGCTGCAGGGCTTCCAGGTTTTTGGGCTGCTAGTCTTACAAGGTCAATGGCTTCTCTGAGCTGGCTTAAATCTGAATTATAAAAACCTTCATCCTCACGCTTAACCATGGTTTGTTCGTCAGGCATTAACTTAGCAGCAATGATTGCTGCCACGATGAGTATTACCATTACCATCATCAGCATTGAGCCGCGTCTGTTTAAAGTTCTATACATAAATTGCCTGCCTTTTCATTTTCTCTATATATAATATTAATAATATCGACCATAAACAACAAGAGGCAAAGAAAAAAAATGCTGACCATATTGGCCAGCATTTCTTTTACTTGATTTCTACATTGCGAAGAGCTTCTGCTGCATCTTCTGGTGGAGTTGGGTTAATGTAGAAGCCGGAACCCCATTCAAAGCCTGCTGTTTTTGTCAGCTTAGGTATAATTTCAAGATGCCAGTGATAGAAATCCTTGTAGGAATCTGATGTTGGCGAAGTATGAAGAATGAAATTGTAAGGCTGACCAGGAAGCAGAGTTTCAAGCTTTTTGAGAGAAATCTGCAGAGTATTGGCAAAGGCTACAACCATATCATTGGTAATTGTTTCAAAGAATGGCTGATGTGATTTTGGGGCTATTTCCATTTCGAATGGGAATCTTGAGGCAAATGGGCAGAAAACGATAAAGTTTTCGTCTTCATAAACTAATCTGCTCTTATCGCGTGATTCCTGTTTTACTATATCGCAGATGAGACAGCGATCATGATAATGGAAATATTCTCTTGCACCTTCAAGTTCTTCTTCAATGCGCTTAGGAATAATCGGGGTGGCTATTATATGAGAGTGAGCATGTGATAAGGCAGAAAGCCCTGCACCATGATTTTTAACAATCATAAAATGTTTGTATCTTGGGTTCTTCTTGAGTTCAAGAATACGCTGCTTGTAGGCCCAGATTATTTCTTTTACCTGATTTGGTGTGGCATTTGAAATAGTTGTGGCATGATCTGGAGATTCAATTACCATTTCGTGTACACCAATGGAATTCATAGCGTCGAACATTCCGATGCCTTCACGGTTGGAATCGCCTTCTGGAATCAGGATAGGTGCCTTGTCAGGGATAATACGTACCCACCAGCCAGTGGAGTTGGCTGCTGTTCCTGCAGTTCTGAAAGCTAAGGTTTCCGGTGGTGTCATGCTTTCATGACCCTGGCAGAATGGACAATCTGCTGAGTCATCAAGCTTTACTGCGGCTGCCTTGAAGTCGGAAGGACGCTTGCCGCGTTCTGGAGAAATAATAACCCACTGTTTAAGTATAGGGTCTTTTCTTAGTTGTGGCATTTTTGTTTTCTCCTTACTTTCCGTTAATCAAGAACTTTGCAGCGTTTTCTGGTGGAACAGGATTGATGTAGAAGCCTGAACCCCATTCGAAACCGGCTGTCTTAGAAAGTCTTGGAAGAATTTCTATGTGCCAGTGATAATAATCAGAACAATTAGCATCACAGGGAGATGTGTGTATAACAAAATTGAATGGAGGATTATCCAGAGTTTTTATAAGCTTCTGAAGGGTGGCGTGCATAACATCTGCAAGACCATCGATTTCGCTTTCATCAATGTCACCAAAGGAATCCTTATGGTCTTTCGGTGCAATCCAGGTTTCGAATGGAAATCTTGATGCGAAAGGTTCAAAAGCTACGAATTGTTCGTTTTCGTGTACAACTCTTTCGCCCTGACTCAGTTCCTGTCTTATAATATCACAGAAAACACATCTTTCTTTGTAATAATAGTAGGTCTTTGCACCATCAACTTCTTCCATTGCTCTCTTGGGTATAATAGGGGTTGCAATGAGTTGTGAATGTGGGTGATCCAGACTTGCGCCGGCTGCCTGGCCATTATTCTTGAATATTAGAATATAGCGGAAGCGGCGGTCACGACGCAGGTCGCGGTAGCGGTCAACGTATGCATGCAATATTCTGGCTATCTGATCTGTTGTGTAGTTATGGAAGCCATCTTCGTGTCTTGGTGATTCGATAATTACTTCGTGAGCACCAACACCGTTCATCATATCGTATACGCCGATACCAGTGCGGTCCAATTCGCCTTCAATCTGAAGTGCAGGAAATTTATTTGGCACTACTCTTACTGCCCAGCCAGGATTATTGGGTAAAGTGTCTGGGGTTCTGTATGACATAACTTCTGGTGGAGACATTGTTTCATTGCCTTCACAGAATGGACACTTAATTGCCTGACGTGGCGGTTGTACCGTCTTAAAGTCTTCAGGTGTTTTGGCCTGTTCATGTAATATAATTACCCATCTTTTGGTGACGGGGTCTTTACGAAGCTGAGGCATTTATTGCTCCTTAAAATCCTAGAATCGTGGCAAAATTATACTATGTACATAAATAAATGGCAAGAATTTTAGGCGTTAGCAATAGAAGGATATTGTTAGACTTCAGTGGCGTGCTATGGATTAGCAGTGTCTAAAAGAATACAGGAATATAAAATCTGTCTTTGGTGGATAATAGTGTACACTATTTAAAAGAAAAAAGTTGACAACTGGCGTGCACTCGTATAAGATTTGTGTGTCACGCAATTTAACTTGTTTATCGCAAGGTAATTATGTATAGAGGTAACTAAAGTGGGACGAAAACGAACCTGTGAATTGCCCTTCTGCCACGGTATAGTAGAGGGCACGAAAAATAAAAGAAGATGCGATAATGATAGAAACATTCATTTGCATCAGGTAATTTCTAAGAGTGTACGCAGAATTATGCGTTATCTTGAAAATCATGGCGAAGTAACAGCTAATGATGTTAATCATGATTTGTTTAAGGGCGAATTGGATAAAAATGAAAAAGGCTCAATGTACAGACTTTTTCAGGCCATGGTTCGCGAAAACTATCTGGTTGAATGCGGCAAGCGTGATGGCTTAAAGGTTTATTGCTGCACTAAGAATAATAATGCAGGTGCTGCTGAAGCTGAACCTACAGAAAACGTAGAAGCTCAGGAAGAAAAAGCACAGGTTGTTCAGCCTGCTCCAATAATTATTGAAAGAAGACTTAGCCCGGAAGAAATTTTATTGGGTAAGCTAAGAGAATTTGTTCATATGAAGAGTGGCCAATGGAACCATGAAGATTGGATATGGTTGCTCAATAGACCAGATATTAGAGAATTCGGTATGTCTGAAGAAGATATAGGCCGACTTCTTGAGGAAGAAAAAGCCCGCTTCTGGTTACAGAGAAATAATTACTGATAAGATAAACAAAAAGAGCGCTTGGATTTACAAGCGCTCTTTTTGTTATGTGAAGTTTTGAGTCGAACCTTATCGGAAATAAAAAACACCGGCCAGGTGGTCGGTGTTTTAAATATTTGACTGAAAATTAAGATTGATTATTCGTCGTCTTCGTCTTCGTAATCGTCGTCTTCGTCATCATCATCATCGTCGAAGTCGTCATCATCGTCATCGTCGAAGTCTTCGAAATCATCGTCATCGTCGTCCTCGAAGTCGTCGTCTTCATCGTCGAATTCGTCGTCTTCGTATTCATCGTCGTCTAGATCGTCATCATCATCGTAGTCGTCGTCTTCGTCGTCATCGTCGTCTTCGTCGTCGTCATCATCGTCGTCGTCGTAGTCGTCGTCATCGTCGTAGTCGTCGTCATCGTCGTCGTAGTCGTCTAGATCGTCATCATCATCTTCATCTTCATCTTCGTCATCGTCGTCGTAGTCGTCGTCTTCGTCGTCATCATCATCGTCGAAGTCGTCGTCTTCGTCAACGTATCTCTTTTTTGATGCAAGTAATTCTAAATCTTCATTGTCATAATAATATTTTGGCATGACGATTACCCCTTTCTGGTGGTCGAGTTGTCAAAATTGGATTTTCTATTTCAAAATGCAATATAGGCATAGTTGTATTTATGTGTCAATATATTTTTTTTCTATTTTTGTAAAAATAATACAAATATTTCGGATAATCTAATTTATATAGATAATATGATTTTATGCGAACCCATTGAAAGTAGCATTGTAAAAGCTCTGTAAAGGGCATGCTTTTGAAATTTTGGCTGATTTGGGTTTGAGTTATAACTAAAATAGGGTCGATTTTGCGACGTGGGGTAATAAGATTTTGATTGTTAGCTAAATCTTTTTTCAAAAAAAATAAAAAGTGTACACATAAAAACTTGACTATTGATATTTTATGGGTTAATATACAACCACCTAAAAGGGACAAACGTTTTATAGGAGACAAGACAAGATGTTTCAGGGCCTTTCTGAAAAGCTGATGGGCGTATTCGAAAAGATGCGCGGCGTTGGCAAACTGACCGAAAAGGATATAGATGCAGCATTGAACGAAGTCAAAATGGCTTTGCTGGAAGCTGACGTAAACTTTAAGGTAGTTAAGAATTTCATAAAGCGCATAAAAGAACGTGCTTTGGGCGCTGAAATACTGAAGAGTCTTACTCCAAGCCAGCAGGTTGTAAAGATAGTTCATGAAGAATTAGTAGTTCTTCTTGGTTCTGAAAGAGCAAAGATAACAATTTCTCCTAAGAAGCCAACTATCATAATGATGGCTGGTTTGCAGGGTTCCGGTAAAACAACAACAAGCGCAAAGCTAGCTTTAAATCTCCGTAAGGAAGACAAAAAGAAACCTTTGCTGGTTGCCTGTGACATATACAGACCTGCTGCAGTAAAGCAGCTTCAGGTTCTTGGTGATCAGCTCGGTGTTCAGGTATTTGTTGGTGAAGCAGGTCAGAAGCCTGCATTGATCGCTCAGAATGCAGTAGAATTCGCAAGAAATAACGATCTGGATGTTGTTATCATAGATACTGCCGGTCGTTTACACATCGACGACGAAATGATGGGTGAAGTTAAAGAAATTAAAGAAACTGTAAACCCAACAGAAGTTCTTTTAGTTGTTGATGCTATGACAGGTCAGGATGCCGTTAATATGGCTACTGCCTTCAACCAGATGCTGGAACTTACAGGTATAGTTCTTACAAAGCTTGATGGTGATGCCAGAGGCGGTGCTGCACTTTCTATCCGCGAAGTAACCGGTAAACCGGTTAAATTCGTAGGCGTTGGCGAAAAGACTTCTTCACTCGAACCTTTCTACCCGGATAGAATGGCTCAGAGAATACTTGGTATGGGCGACGTGCTTTCTCTTATTGAAAAAGCACAGGAAAATTTTGATGAAGCCAAGATGAAGGAAATTGAAAAGAGAGTTCTGGAAGCAGAATTCAACTTCAATGACTTCCTTTATCAGCTTTCTCAGATTAAGAAAATGGGTCCTCTTGATCAGCTTTTGGGAATGATTCCAGGTCTTTCTCAGATTGGTAATCTTTCAGAATTCTCTTTTGATGACAAGAGATTCAAGCGTTTTGAAGCAATTATCCTTTCTATGACAGAAAAGGAACGCAATAAGCCAGATCTTATTGATGCTTCCAGACGTAAGAGAATAGCTATTGGCAGCGGAAATGACATTTCTGAAGTTAATATGCTGTTGAAACAGTTTGAACAGATGCGCAAGATGATGAAGCAGCTCGGCAATTTTGGTAAGCGCCGTGGCGGTAAGTTATCTAGAATTTTTGGTATGTAAAAGCCGAGTTAATCGGTTTGAACAAATATAAGGAGTTATTATAATGGCCGTTTCTATTAGATTGAAAATGCTTGGCACTAAGCATAAACCCAGCTACAGAATCGTTGCTCTTGACAGCCGCAAGAACCGCGATGGTATCACTCTTGAAAATCTTGGTATGTATGATCCATTAGCTGCTGAAGCTAAGGTCGAAATCAAGGAAGAAGAAGTTCTCAGCTATTTGAACAATGGTGCTGTTCCTTCTCTTACCGTAAAGAACCTCCTTCGCCAGAAGGGTATTGTAAAGGTTCAGCAGAAGGCTGAAAACGGTAACGTAAAGCTTGTTTGGGCTAAGCGCTAATCCGTCAGGAGTTTATTAAATGACTCAGACAGCTCAGAACATGCTCGAACAGCTGGTTAAAGCTCTTGTCGAACATCCAGACGAAGTTGTTGTTACCCCAATCGAAGGTGACGGCACCATCGTTTTTGAAGTTCAGGTTAATCCTGAAGATGCTGGCAAGATCATTGGCAAGAAAGGCAAAACAATTAATGCCCTTCGCACTATAATCAGAAGTTCAGCTAACACCGGTACTAAGAAAGTAATTATGGAACTGGTTTAAGCCGGTGCATGGTCTATGACAAATACCATAAGAAAGCCTGATATAATCTGCATCAAATCTGCTAAGACAGCAGCTTCTAAGGAAGATAACTGGATAGTAGTAGGGCAGGTTCGCAAGACAGTTGGATTGCAGGGCTGGCTTAGAGTAGGGCTCATGACCGATTACCCCGACAGATTCGAACCAGGTGAGGAGCTGTTCCTCAAGAAACGCTTTGGCGAACCAGAATCTGTTGTTATCAGTGAGTGGCGACCGCATCTCGCAGAAAATACTGTCGACATCAGACTTGAAGAAGTTGATGACTGTGATGCTGCAGCTGCCTACGTAAATACACTGGTAGTCATACCTAAGGAAGAACGTGAGGAGCTGGATTCAGATGATGAATTCTACCCTGACGAGCTCGAAGGTATGCAGGTTTTATCTCCTGAAGGTAAGGCCTGTGGAAAAGTGCTGAAAATGGAAGCTGATGCACCTTGTTCTTATCTGCTTGTGAAAGCTGATGAAGCTGGCGAAATCATGATTCCATTCAGAGCAAACTTCATTAGTGCTATCAATCGTAAGGATAGGACCGTGAAGCTTGTAGAACCTGTTTCATACCACATACCGGTAGAATGAAATGAGAGTAGACATAATCACTCTGCTCCCGCAGATCTTTGATAAAGTATTTGATGAAAGCGTTCTAGGCTCTGCTGTTAAGAACGGGCTAATCGAAGTAGTTATGCATCAGTTCAGAGACTACGGCGATGGTCGGCATAAAACAGTAGATGATACTCCATTTGGTGGTGGACCGGGAATGGTTTTTAAACCAGCGCCTCTTACAAATTGTATTAGAGACGTCCGAAAGCTTGGGATTCCTGCTCCGGTTATCGGCTTAACACCTCAAGGAGCACCACTTAACCAGAAACTGGTTAAGGAACTGGCGAAATTTGACCGCATAATCCTAGTATGTGGCAGATATGAAGGTTTTGATGAAAGAATTCTACATGAATTCGACTTTCAACTGTCTATAGGTGATTACGTTCTCACTGGCGGTGAAATTGCAGCAATGACAGTTGTAGACGCAGTTTCACGCATGATTCCAGGAACGGTTGGCTGTCAGGATTCGGTTATCCAGGATTCCTTCTATGATGGGGTCTTAGATCATCCGCAATATACTAGACCAGCTAACTGGGAAGGTCTGGCCGTTCCACAAGTCTTACAAGACGGTAATCATGCTCTCATAAATAACTACAGACGTTCCAGGTCTTTATTGACTACTGCAGTCAGTAGACCCGATGTGTTCGCAGCCGCTGATTTATCAGTTGATGATAAAAAGGCTTTTCAGGAATTGTTAAGCTCCAGCGACATTAATAAATTGAAATAATTATTCCGGAAGGAGTTTTATCCATGAATCCAGTAATTGAAAGTATTGAAAGAAATTATCAGAAGAACAAACAGGACATTCCTAGCTTTATCTCTGGCGATACCGTTCGCTTGGAAATAAAGGTTCGTGAAGGCGACAAAGAACGCCTCCAGGCTTTCGAAGGCATTGTTATTTCCCGCAAGAACACTGGTCTTCGCGAAAACTTCACTGTAAGAAAGATTTCTTACGGTGTTGGCGTTGAAAGAACTTTCATGGTTCATTCACCAAATATCGCTTCTATCAAGGTTCTCCGCAGAGGTAATGTTGCACGCGCTAAGTTGTATTACCTCCGTGATAGAGTTGGTAAGAGCTCTCGCGTAAAAGACAAGATCTTCGCTAAGGATAAAAACTGATCTTGGACGAGTTAGTTAATCCCAGCAGCTCCGAAGTTGCTGGGGTATATATACACGATATATCTGTTCGTTTCAATGAACAGGTTATACCGTTGGAAGCTCTAGATTCAACTGAAGTTTTGGCTGAGTCAAATCTTCAGTTGGCTGGTAGCTTATCTGGTAAGGTTGAAAGCGGTGTTCGTATTCAATATGAACAGGCTTATCGACCTTTTTCTGCTACTCGCACTTTCAATGGTTCCGAACAGCTCAACATGGGGAAGTTCAGAATCGAATTGAAGCTCCGCAATGGAGTTAATAATTTTGTGTTAAAGGCAGTAGCACCAAACGGCGATGTCTTGGCGACAAAGACATTCAGCCTAAGCTATAAGGGCTCCTTCAGAGAATGGAACGAGACCATATTTATTGCTTTTTTCCTGGCAATATTGATTCGTGGTCTTGTGGTCCAGGCTTTCTGGATTCCAACAGGCAGCATGGAACCGACCCTTCTTGGTGAATCCAAGAATCTTGACGGTGTAGTGACAAGAAGCGGTGACAGAATTCTTGTTAATCGCTTTGCTTACGTCTTTGATTTTTCACTGGATGGGCGTTTACCTTTTGGCAATAATGCCAGATACTGGTTGAGATTGCCTGAACGCGGCGACATAGTCGTTTTCAGATTCCCAGACCCAGATCCTACCGCCGCTCCGAAGGATTATATTAAACGCGTAATAGGTATTCCTGGTGATAGAGTAAGAATTACTGATGGTATTACCTATGTGAATGATGTGCCTCTTGTTGAGCCTTATATTGCTCAGAAGCCTACTACTGATTATGCAGTTACGGTTAAGGAAGGCTACATCTTTGTTATGGGCGATAACAGAAATAACAGCTATGACAGCCGTTATTGGGGTCTTATGCCTCTCACTAACCTTAAGGGGCAGGCTATCATAAAATATCTCCCAATCAATCGCGTTGGTCCTATAAGAAGTGTTTCCCATGATAATGTAAAATTGGGAAAAGCTTCCAATTAAGCCCTTCTATATTGATTTATGAATAGAGATTTACCTGGACATATTAAAAAAGCATTCCGTTCTGTTGAACGATATTTGCCTGTTGTTGACGTAATTGTTGAATTAGTTGATGCAAGAATGCCGAATGGCTCCCGTTTGAAGGATTTTGTCAGCCGATTAGGCAAGGCTTCTGTTATTGCTTTATCTAAGTCAGACCTGGCCGATAAGGAACAGACAAAACGCTGGGTTGAAAAGTATAAGAATGCTGGGTGCTCTTGTGTTGCACTTGATTGCAGAGACAGAAATACCGTTAAATCTCTTTCTAAGCTTATCCGCTCTGTTGCTTTTCAACCTGTAAACGGTAAAAATGCACCGCTTCGCAAGGTTCGCAGAGTGATGATTATTGGTATCCCAAATGTTGGGAAATCTACCCTTATTAATTCTTTGGCTGGACGAGCTGCTGCCCGTGCCGCTAATATGCCAGGTGTAACAAGAAGTGTTCAGTGGATAAAAATCTCTGGCGAACTTGAATTACTTGACTTGCCTGGTATCTTGGATTTCAGCCTTCTTAGAAGAGGCGATCTGTTAAAGCTGATTAACACCATCCCAGGTCAGGATGATGATACATACACAAAGGCAAAGAATCTTTGCCGCATTCTGTATTTAACCGGTAATGAGCACGTTCTGCCTGATTTTGGCGCCTGTGACCAGAATTTTGATAAATTCATAGCTGATTATGCAAAAAGAATGAACTTTGTTATCAAGGGCGGAAACCCTGATTTGCAAAGAGCTACAAATGATATCGTCAAGCGCTTCCAGAGCGGTGGTTTTGGTAGAGTCACTCTGGAAAGCCCAGATAAAGACTTCTCTGAAATATATGCAGAATATGAACAGCAAGGCGCTGATGAAGTAGCTGAGGAAAACGAAAATGACTGATTTACCACATTCTTTTGATTTATCTGACGAATTATCTCGCTTAATGTTTACTTCAGGAACAGAAAACGGATTGACTCTTGTTCGCAGCCTTCCTGATTTAACTGTTAGAGCTAGAGGAAACTGCCTTTCTGTAGGCGGTTCTGCAGATAAAGTTAAGATAGTTAAACAATTTATAAAAGTTATGGATACCCGCATTTCTAAGCATGAAGCTTTGGATTTTGCTGAAATGCGAAGAGTTTTTAAGCAGCTTTCTAATTTAAGTCTGGCTCAGACTGAATCAGATAAGGTTGTCAGCTTCCCGGACATCCTGACTTCTCATTCCGGAAGAGTTATAAAGGCAAAAACAGGTAATCAGAATTATTACCTTAATTCTATTGAGAAAAATACTATCACTATTGCACGTGGTCCTGCAGGCACTGGTAAGACTTATCTTGCTACAGCCATGGCAGTAAAGGCCTTGAAAGAAAAGAAAGTCAGCAGAATCATACTTTCCAGACCTGTTATTGAAGCCGGTGAAAATCTAGGCTATTTACCAGGTGACCTTAAAGAAAAGGTTGATCCGCATTTTAGACCTTTGTATGATTCTCTGCAGGATTTTATTGGCTTAAGCAAATTTGAACAATTTATTAGACAGGGAATTATAGAAATTACACCCCTTGCTTATATGCGAGGTAGAACATTCAACGAATCATTTGTGGTTTTGGATGAAGCCCAGAATACAACTCTTGCGCAGATGAGAATGGTTCTGACAAGATTGGGTTATGGCTCAAAGATGGTTATTACTGGTGATCAGACACAGATTGACCTCCCGAATCCGCTAGATTCTTCTTTGCTGGTTCTAAGAGATATTCTTGGTAAAGTAGAGTCCGTGAAGTTCGTTGAAATGACCTCTGAAGATGTTGTGCGACATGATGTTGTCAGACGCATAATTAATGCCTTTGATGATTATCAGTCGAAGGAGCGTAGCAATCATGGAAAATAATACAAATAATGATAATAGTCTGAGCCGTTCCTTGGCATGGCTTGGAATTCCTAGAAAAATGCAGCAGACGTTTATCATCAGGTTGGCTGTTTTCTGGATTTTGATGACTGCGATTATAGTTATTGATAGCAATAAGCTTCTTGAAGAAATCACTATTTCTAAGCCAGCTCCAATGACTGTTATATGCCCTAGGAATATTAGTTTCCCAGATAAAGCAGAAACTGACAAGCTTAGAAACAAAGCCAAGGAAGAGGTTAAGGCTATAATTGTTCCAAAGCCTTCAGCAAACGAGCTAATGCTGGCTGATTTTGACAAGAACATTAATATTTTTAGCGAGTTTTATGATAGATGCAAATTTGGAGAAACTGGTAGAAATGCAAAACAGCTTTATAAGGAAATGTTTCCTACTGGTTTCTTTTTGGATGCTGAATCTTTTGAAGTTATTGTAAGATATCCGGCTAGTGTTGCAGATAATCTGAAATCATCTGCTAGAGAATGCCTTGTTTCTATTTGCCAAAAAGAAATTTATGATGAAAATTTCGAAGAAATAAAAAAAGAAATAACTAAGACAGCTACAAACGCTTGGACAGCAACTTCAAGACAGATTTTCATCAACATGATTGAAAGCGTTCTTACCACGAACTGTTATGTGGATGTTAACGCGACTAATGCAAGAAGAGAGGAAGTTGCCAAGAACATTCAGCCTGTTGTCAAAACCTACCAGAAGGGGCAGAGAATAGTTGCTGAAGGTGAAATCGTAACTCCTGAAATACTTGATGCATATAACGAAGTTCAGAGACAACTCAAGAATAATATATTCCTCTCAATGCTTGGCAGTATGCTTCTTTTGCTTTTGGTTATAGTGCTTTGCATGATTTATATCAGATTGCAGGATATTAATGTTTTTGTTGACGACGTGCAGTACAAGCTTATTGGAACACTTTGCTTTGCTTTCCTGTTAGCTACAAAGGTTGTTTATAGTATCAGCATTGATTCCGGGAAGGATTTTCTGCTTATATTATTGTCACCACTGGCTTCTTTAACGCTGCTTCTCACTTCAACAGTCAGCAATATAAGAATTGTATATTTTATTCTGTTCTGGATGGGACTTCTTTCTTTTATCGTAACTGAAGGAAATCACCCATATCTGGTTGTGCTGATAATCGGTTCTATTGGAGGGGCTCTCAGTTGGGATATCTCCTTTAAGGATAACGATGTTGTAATGCGCAATACAATCATAGGAACCGGGTTGAATATTGGGGTTACAACATTTATTGCTGTTCTTGCTTTTATGCTGATGTATAACGAAGCTCTCTCTGTTCAGGGCTTTTACGCTATGATAGGTTATTCACTATGCGGCTTGGGAAACGGTTTGATTTCCAGTATTGTTGCTAATGGCGTGCTTCCTAATATCGAAAACTACTTTGCTTTTGCTACGCCAACCAGACTTCTTGAATTGACTACAGAAACACCTCTTCTTAAGAGACTTCAGGAAGAAGCACCCGGAACATATGCCCACAGCATTGCTGTTGCAGATATGGCTGCACAGGCTGCTTCTGCTGTTGGTGCAGATTCTTTGTTGACTAAGGTTTGCGCTCTTTATCATGATATCGGTAAAATTAAGCGACCTGAATATTATACAGAAAACCAGCATGGGGTTAATCCTCATGATGAAAAGAAGCCAACGATGTCTGCAATGATTATTACAAGCCATGTCAGAGACGGTGTGGATATGGCACGCTCTTACAAGATTCCTCACAGAGTAATCGAAATCATGAGCCAGCATCATGGCACAACACTCGTTGAATATTTCTATAACAAACAGAAGGCTTTAACTCCTGGCAATGCTGATGAAAGCCAGTTCCGCTATAAAGGACTTAAGCCCCAAACCAAGGAAGCAGCAATTCTGTTGCTGGCTGATGCTGTCGAAGCTTCTTCCAGAAGCTTGGACGGAGTTCTGGATTCTAATAGAATCAATGAACATGTTAAGAGAATCGTTGAACATAAACTGAATGACGATAATCAGTTGGAAGAAAATAAGCTTTCACTTGGCGAAATCAGCATTATTGAAGAAGAATTTGCCAAGGTATTGCTTGCTGCTAACCATAAGCGCGTAAAATATCAGAATCAGATTAAACAGGAAGCTGCAGAAAAAGCTGCTTCGGAAAAGGCTGAAGCGGAAAAAGCTGAAGCAGAAAAAGTTGAAGCAGAAAAAGCCGAAGCTGATAAGCTGGTTGAAAATATCAGTGAAAATACTGATTCTGCCGTCGAAGCTGCATCTGCAGAAATTGCCGCTAAGATGGCTCAAGCTATTGAAACTTCAAACGAAGCTGATAAAAAATCAGAAGATAAGGTTGGATAATTATGGAAGTATTAATCAGTGACGAACAGGAATTGATTGATGTTGATATGGATTTCATAAGGTCTGTTGCCTTGGAAATCATGAGCTTTATCGGATCTCCCGAAAATGCTCAGCTTTCAATGGTTTTCTGTGACGATGAAGCAATAAAGGAATTAAACAGCCAGTATAGAGATAAGAACGAAGCAACAGATGTTCTTTCTTTCCCTATTGAATTAGAAAATTTCATTCCTGAAGTAAGAATGCTTGGTGATATTGTAATCAGCACAGATACAGCTAAACGCCAGGCTGAAGAATTTAAACATCCAGTTATCGTTGAAGTAGTGATTCTGCTTATTCATGGTTTATTGCACCTTCATGGCTTTGATCACATTGAAGAAGCTGACAGAGTTGTGATGCGTGCAAAAGAAACTGAAGTGTTTAAACATATTGTAGGGCTTAAACAGTTCCCTGAAATCTCAGATGTTTCCTCGGAGCCACTTATAGAGCGTGCTTCAGAAAATGCGTAAAATAAAGGTTTAATCCAATGGATGATGGTATATCGGGTATATTATTTGTAGTATTTCTTCTTTTCTCTGCTTTGTTCTCTTCTTTGGATACTGCTCTTTTTGCAATTTCACCTCTTCGCTTGAAAAAGCTTGATGAAGAAGGTGATAAGCGTGCTGCTGCCATTCTTAAGATTTTGTCTGATAGACAGCGCGTTTTAATTACCATTCTATTGGGAAACACACTTTGTAATGTTGCTGCGACAGCTATTGCCGTAGGTTTGATTTATAGCCATTTTGGCGCTGAAAAATACTGGGCTTGGGCTGGAAGTCAGATTCTTGCTTCCGTCGTTTATGCTGCAGTAGTGATGACAGCTATTCTCGCATTGTTCGGGGAAATCATTCCGAAGACTGTTGCCTTCTATGGCGAATATACTTTTGTTAGCTGGACCTATCGCATTATGCGAGCTACCATGTTTATCAGCTATCCTATTGTAGGCCTTATTGTATGGCTCATCAAAAAGCTGCTTCCAAAGTATTCTGATTGGAATGAACATATAGGTGGTCGTTCAAGCCTTGAAGAAATAGATAATTATTTCGACTTGGGCGAAGAAGAAGGTATTATCGAAGAAGACGAAAAGGATATGATAAACTCTGTTTTCGAATTTGGTGATACTATAGCACGTGAAGTAATGGTGCCGAGACCGGATGTTACCGCTATTCCGATAAATGCAACCTTCAATGATCTTCTTCAGTGCATCAGATACGATGGGCACTCAAGATTCCCTGTTTATGATGAAAGCCTTGATAAGATTGTAGGTATTCTCTATGTAAAAGATATTCTTATCAGACTTGAAGAAATTGAAAAGAATTATGATCTGTTCAAGCTTCTTCGCTCACCTTTCTTTGTTCCGGAAACAAAGAAGCTTGATGACCTTCTGGGTGAATTCAATAAACGCAAACAGCATATGGCTATTGTCGTTGACGAATACGGCGGAGTCTCTGGCTTAGTAACAATTGAAGACCTTCTAGAGGAAATTGTTGGTGAAATCGTTGACGAATACGACGTTGAAGAAGCCGAAGACCTTATAAAGCTGGATGAGAACACCTACAGTATTGCTGCAACCTTCTCAATCTTTGACCTTGAAGAGGAATTGGGCTGCAAGTTTGATAGTGTTGATTCTGACACCGTTGGTGGTTTCGTTTTTGAAAAGCTTGGTAGAATTCCTTTTAAAGGCGAGAAATTCGAAATTCCTCAAGGTATCTTCCAGATAACAGAACAGAAGGGGAACAGAATTCTCAGAGTAAAATTTATTATGAATAAGTCTGATTCTTCAGAAGAGGATAATAGTAAAGAACAGTGATTAAGCACGAAAGATTAAATAGATTATTAACAAATATCGGTACCGAATGCAAAGGCTTTGGTGATAGACTACAAAGCTATTTTATTGCTGGGGTACTTGTTTTTGTCCCTGCTATTGCTACAATTGGCTTAGTATATTTTCTGTTTAAATATGTTGATGATTTCTTAGGCCAGCTTTTTGGCGTAACCTTCCCGGGAGCCGGTCTTATTTTGACAGCCTTGATTTGTCTGGTCTTTGGTATTGTTGCTCAAAACGTAGTTGGGAAAAAGATTCTGGACTGGATTGGAAAATCCTTGGAAAAGGTTCCCGTAATAAGCAGCGTATATACAGGAATCAAACAGGTTGCCGACGTTTTCATGAAGGATCAGAAGAGTGCCTTTAAACGTGTTGTTATGCTGGAATATCCTAAGGAAGACTGCTGGGTAATCGGCTTTGTAACCGCTGATTTTACTATGAAGGTTGACGGTGATATAAAGGAAAAGGATAGTATGGTCACTGTTTTTGTTCCTACAACTCCGAACCCTACATCTGGTTTTCTTCTGATATTGCCTAAAAGTAAAATTATTGATATGAATATAGACATTGACGTTGCAATGAAGGTTATTATTTCAGGTGGTATTGTCCAAAGTGCAGATAAAATTGCTGGCGCTGCGGCAGTAGAACCTGCTTTGGTTGAAAATAACGTTGTGACCGAAAAGGTAGAATAAACACTGAATCCATTTTGGAATCAGTTTGGAGGCGTATAAAAAATGAAAAACAAATTCTTATTGCTGTGCTTGCTGCTTTCTGTTGTCCTGGCTATGCCAGTGGCAAATGCTGACAATATGGAAGAATTAAGCACATACTTTGAAATCAGAGATACCATTATGCTGATGAACTCTGAAA
>JAZUDR010000326.1:0-13245 GCA_045639725.1 Candidatus Avigastranaerophilus sp.
CGGATGATCTGGAAACATTAGTTAAGGATGTAAATAAGGGTATTAGAATAAATGGCAGTTTTGCTATACAATACAGGCTTATAGATAAAAATAAGAAAATCGTTTGGGTAGATTCACGTGGCTATGTAGGCGGTTACGACAAATATGGCAATCCAGAGTTTATAAACGGTTTCCTTTATGACATTACAGAACGAAAAACAATTTTAGAAAGACTGCAGCAAATGCAGAATAATCTTGCTGATGCAAATCTTGAACTTAAAAAATTTACCGAAAAATCAGAAAGAATTGCAGTTGAAGCAGAACAAGCCAATAAGGAAAAGACTGAATTCCTTACCAAGTTGAGCCACTTTATCAGAACTCCTATGAATGCTATTATTGGTGCCTGTGAACTTTTGAGAGATTCTAAGCAGGCAGAGGAGCAGAAAGGTATTTCTGAAGAAATAATAGTTAATTCCAATAAGCTTATTGAAATACTCAATGGTATTCTTGGTAAATCTAATCTAGAACTTGCTACTATCGATGTGAAGAGTAAGAAAAAGCCGCAGACAATAGAAGCGCCAAAGGTTCAACCAGTCCATGAGTCAAAGAAAAAGCTTCTTGTTGTAGAAGATAATAAAACTAACCAAAAGGTAGTTCTTGCAATGCTGAAAAAGCTTGGCTATACAGCAGATATTGCGAATGACGGTGCAGAAGCTCTTAATATACTTGCCTACAAGTATTATGATCTGATTTTTATGGATTGTCAGATGCCAATTATTGATGGTCTTGAAGCTACGAGAAGAATCAGAAAAGGTGAAGGCGTCGTAGACCCAAAGGTTACAATTGTTGCTTTAACTGCTAATGCTATGGCTTCTGATAAGGCAAAATGCTTTGAGGTTGGCATGAACGACTTCCTTTCAAAGCCTGTAACTCCAAAAGATATTGCGGGTATATTGGAAAAATGGTTATAGCGGGAAAAGTTGCCAATCAGGACTAATTGGGTTAAAATCAGGATAAAAATAATAGTATGTTTAATTACTGGTTTACAATATTAAGATTTGATTATTTGCCGTTCTGTTATGGTGCGGCTCTTCTTGCTATTGGCTCCATTTCCTTCCTTTTTAGCAGAAATTTTATTTTTGATAACGATAATAACTCTATATCCGGTTTGCCTAGTAGCGAATATATAGAAAAAAATGGTTTCATACAGCCGAATTATCTGCCTTGGCTCTATTTTGCCTTAAGCGTGCTTTCTTATGGTATCGCCAAGTGGATGACTATATTCAATTATGGTGATTCTGTCCCGGTAATAATAGTATTCTTTGGGGTATCCTTTAATTTGATAGGCTTATGGTTCATGTGGTTGTTTGCTATAAAATCAAATGAATTTCATAAGCTTCCTATACGCTGGAATAGAAATTATATAATTACAATCTCAATTATTGTTATTGCTGCTTTATTTTACAATATAAAGCTTGGATTCTTCATTGGTATTATTGCGCTTATTGTTCCGCTTATTATTAAATTGCATTCTGTTCTTATGGAAATCGGGCATAGATTTCCGGAAAAGCTTGTTTATTACAGAATTATTGATGCTAATGTTGCATTATTCTATTTTTTAAGAATAATGTATTACTTGCTGGATTTATTTGGCAAGAACAGAATCTCTATCGAAAATATAACTAGTGACCAGTGGTTTTTATGGCTTCATGTTATTGCTACTGTGCAGGTGGTAATTTGCGCTTATATAGCATGGTTTGTTGGAAAAAAATATACAGCCAGGGAAGGTATCCTTTTTAAGGGATATTTCATTCCTGTTATATTTGCTGTAATGCTAGTATCTGGGCATTATTTCCTTGGTTCAATAACAGAAGGATACCAGAATACAGATAAAAATAAGCTTTTGCAATACGGTTCCAATATAGCCAGAAGTCTTAACGTTTCAGAGTTTGTAGGTTTTAAAGACTTAACAAATACGGTTGCTGAAAATAAAATTATTAATATAACAAGCCAATTGAAGGAATTTTGCGATATTCATGAAAGTATTGATATTGCTAATATATTGTATCCAACTACAGGTAATAAGTTTGAAATTAAAAGTGACTATATTGTAAATGAAAGAGAAGATTTTGATGATAGGCAAATATATAACAATGAAAAAGAACTGCTGGATAAGATTATGCAGGGTGCTTCCCCTGCTGTTGTGGCACCAGTAAAAGACAAATTCGGAAATTTCATTTATGCTTTCTTGCCGCTGATAGATACGCTTAATAATAAGCAATGCGCGGTGCTGGCAATTGGTATCAAGGCAGAAAAGGCTTTTGCGGAAATAAGAAAAGCAAGAGCTGTTGCAATGCTTACGTTTATGTTTATTCTTGGTTTCCCGTTTGTGACATTCCTTCTTGCAATGCCATCAAGAGAAGATGAATCTGCGTATAATATAGCCAAGGGTTTTTCTTTGCCTTTTGTTGTATGGATATATCTACTTGGATTAACAGCAATAGCTGGATTATACAGTTATGATGCTAACAATAGAAATCTCAGAGAAGCTTTCTCTCTTGAATCTGAATCCAGAGGCCAGTTTATAGGACAGGCTTTTGAAAAGGTTTCTACTGAATTCAATAATATTACCCGTATTTTAAGAAAAAATCCTGAATGTTTTCATAATTACGAGCATTTTTGCAAATATGCTTCTGAATTCGAAGGTTCTTCAAATCAATACATCATTAGAATTATCAAAGCCTGTCCGGGTGACAAAATACCTGATTTTGAAGAAAAAATGCGTAAAGAAAAGGGTTTCGAGTATTTTTCTGTTAATATAATCGATAAAAACAAACGCGGCAGACATGTGGCTAATGACCCGAATAAAGTTTATTGGCCAATCACATATACTTATCCCAATATGCAGCATAGTCCTTTGGTGGGTTGCAACTATACTTATGAAGATAAACGTCTGAATGCAGTTGATGAAGTTGTTAAACATGGCGTTGGTTATACTTTTGTTGCTAATGCCCCATTATATGATCCCAATATGGGTTGTCTGTTCAGACTCGAACCTGTTGGCTTTGATGCAGAAGGTAATGTCGATACTATTCTGGAAATGATATGCGCTATTGATTCTATTATTTCTAATGCTACTCCATTAGAATATTACACTCAGGATACGGCCGAATATGTAATTTTAGATTTGATTGATAAAAAAGGAGCAATTATAGGCGCATATAACGGGGAAAAAGATACGTTTGCTCATGCGGACATGCATTTTAACAATGTTGATAATCAAATTAAATTTACTTATCCAATTGGTTTCCTGAATAGATTATTTGCATTAACAATATATGCAAATGTTGATTTTTCTAATCAACAGCGCCAGAGTATAGGTTTTTCTGGAGTGCTTATCGGTGGATTCCTTTTGGCTGCAGTAATAGCCTTGTTTCTACAATTTATACACAACCGAAGAAGAGACCTGGAAACGGTCGTTAAGACAAAATCAGAAGAATTGGAAGAAAACCAGAGCTTTATTACTGGTATTACAGACAGACTTCCTGTTGTGTCTTTCAGATGCAATGTCGACGAAAAATTTTCTATTGCTTTTATAAGTAAAGAAATTACCAGGTTAACTGGATTGGATAATGATAAGCTTGTTACAGATAAGGAAAGCTTTGTTAACCTTTTTGTTCCAGAGGATAGAGATAACATTCGAAACTACTTTGAGATGGCCGTTGCTGAAAGTGCAATTAAACCAAAAGAAGTCAGACTTTTAAATGTTTTGAGTGGAGAACCAGTCTGGATTGATGGTATTATTCAGCTTGTTCGTGATGACAACGGAAGAATTGCCTGGATTGACGGCTTCATGAGAGATATTACAGGTGAAAAGGTTGTCGAAGAAGAGCAGCGCATGTCTGTTGTTCTTCTTGAAAATGCTAACAATGAACTTCAAAGGGTTATTGAAGATACTAATGCTTATGCTACTCAGGCAGAAATAGCAAATTCCACAAAGAGTCTTTTCCTGGCCAATATGAGTCACGAAATCAGAACTCCAATGAATGCTATTATTGGTATGAGCAGTCTGTTGCTTGATACAGACCTGTCTATAGAGCAGCGTCAATATGCTGAATCCGTATCTGCAAGTTCGGAACATCTTTTGACACTTATTAATGATATTCTTGATTATTCAAAGCTTGAAGCAGGTAAGATGACAACCGAAAGTGTTCCGTTGGAAATCTTCCGTATTATTGAAAAAGCTTTTGATAAGCTCGCAGAAAAAGCAGAAGTAAAGGACATACAGCTTGCAAACTTTGTTGATAAGGATATACCAAGATATCTGCTTGGCGATTCTAATAGGCTGTTGCAGATAATCACTAATTTTGTCAGCAATGGTATCAAATTTACAGAGCAGGGTAGTGTCGTTGTTGATGTTGATATTGAAGAAAGAAAAGAAAACGATATTGTTCTTAAATTTAGAATAACTGATACTGGTATTGGTATTTCAGAACAGAACATAAAAGGTCTCTTTGATGCTTTTGTTCAGGTCGACAATTCAAATACAAGAAGATTTGGTGGCACTGGTCTCGGATTGGCTATTTCAAGCAAGTTGATTGCGCTTCTTGGCGGTAAAGTAGGGGTTAACAGTGAAGTTGGTAAGGGTTCAGAATTCTGGTTCACTGCTAAATTCGGTATTCCTACAGAGGAAATTATCGTCAAGAACACTTTGCAGGCAGACGTAGAAGGTCTTAACATTCTTATTTTTAGTGAATATGATGTTAATCGTAGATATCTTGATGCTGGTCTTTCTGAAATAAGTAAGAATACAACGGCACTTGCCGAGGATTCAAAAACAGCATTGTCATTGCTTAGGAAATCACAGAATGACAAACCTTTTGATATTGCTATTCTTGATTTTATTGATTCTGAAATAGAAATCAAAAAATTCTGTGAAGAAATAAAGACTTTGAAGTTGGAAAAATATCCAAAACTTATAGCCATGGTTCCTGCGGCACTGACTATTGACACTGATGAAATTAAGGCTCTTGGCGTGAAATTGCTTCGTAAGCCTGTTCGTCGTTCTCCATTGCTTAATATTATTGCTGAGGCAGTTCGCACAGAAAGCAATATTGCAGAACATGCTACTGTAACATATATGGATGAAGAAGCACGCAAAAGTAGAAGACTTCTTCTTGTTGAAGATAATAAGACCAATCAGAAGGTTGCTCTTGCTATACTCAAAAAGCTTGGTTTCAAGGCTGATGTTGCAGATGACGGCTTTAAAGCTATAGAAATACTTCAGAAATCTGAATACGATATTGTATTTATGGATTGCCAGATGCCTGGAATAGACGGTTATGAAACAACCAGAAGAATACGTAGCGGAGAAGCTAATGCCATTGATCCAAAGACTATTATTATTGCTATGACAGCAAATGCTACTGAAGAAGACAAAAAGGAATGCCTTGCTGCAGGTATGGATGATTATATCTCCAAGCCTGTTCAGCCAAGTAATTTGCTGGATATGCTCATTAGGTGGATTGCTCATAGAAAGGGACAGTTAGGGTAGATATATGCTAGAAAGTTGGTTACAATTCAGACTCGACTATTTATGCCTCTGGTCAGGCCTTGCTTTCCTTATTACTGCCACAGTAGTTTATTTGCTCCATATAACTCAGAGAATAAGAACTAGTAAAGCCATTGAAATTGCACAGAATAATCCTGATTCTAAGGAAATATCTGATTGGGTTCCATGGAATATTTTAGTTGGTGTATTCTTTGTTTGTGCACTTCATTGCTGGTTCTATACCATGAAGATGTCCTTCGTGAAGGTTGATAATCTATTTATTCTTAACAACTTTCTAAGGATATGCCTATATCTTCTTTATATTCATTTTTATAAGCGTATTTATGCTATTCACCGCATAAAGCCAATTATAAACGATAAATTGATGGCAGCAATTGTTATTATTGCTGCTATAGTCGGTTGCACTGACTTAATGAAAACAATCTATTCTATTCTTTCAGTCTTGGGAATAGCAGTGACCATAAATGTTGTTACTGTAATCTATGGGTTAGCTAAGAAAAACAAGGATAGTATGCTTTTCAGTATTGGTTCTGTTCTGGCTTTGAATACTGTTTTTAAATTAATTATTTTCTCATATCGATATGGGGGAATTAGTTTATTTTTTGATGAAGAAAGTATCAGAGAAAGCGTATTTCTGGTTTTCCTGACAGTAAGCCAATGTATACCTTTGGTTCTAGCTTACTTATTCTGGAGATATGGCAGAAAAAAACTGGGCAAAGAAGCTGTTTTTTTCAAAGGTTTTTTCCCTCTCATAATTGTCTTCATGGCAGTCAGTGGTTTCTTTATTTCTGAAATGTACACAACAGATTATATTGAATCTGAAAAACAAAGTCTTATTAGAGTAGGACAAAACTTAGCTAATGCCCTAAATACTGAAAACTTCATCATGGATAAGCATGGTAAGTTGAAGAGCGATACTGGTCAGTATGAGGCATTGGAAAAGCTGCTGCATTCTTATGCCAGACATTCTGATAAAATCAGTGCCATTGTTTCATATTGGAAACAGGACAACGGTGACATTCTCATAGGACCAGGTGTTTACAGACCTGAATGTGGTTTTATTGCAGAACCTTGGGTTCCTGAAAAAGATCCGTTAAATCTGATTTCAGATTGTTTAACTCTTAATAGGGCTGTATTAAGAAACTATGAAACAATATTTGCTGGAAAAAGCACTTCTGTTTTTGTTCCTATTTTTGCTGATTTTGAAAGAAATAATATTCCAAAGCCATATTTTCATAGACCATTTGCGGTATTATCTGTAGTTGTAAAAGATTATATTTGGAATAATGACCAGATAAACAAGAGATTAAGCCTGTTCTTTTCTCTGGCATTCATAATGGGGGTTCCATTTCTTGCTTATGCAGCCTCTATTACAAGAAAAGATGGCTTTAAGCTGCCTTTCAATACATCAAATACATTCACTCTGATTGTTATTATGTATATTGTCCTGTCTTCTGTTCTTATTGCTAGATTTGCAAATGAAACTTCTATAGCAGAGCGAAAGGATTCTTTTTTCCGCTCAGCAGAAGGGAAAGCGTCCTTTGTTTCCGAAATTTTTCAGAAATCATATTCCAATATAATTGGAATGGCAAAAGAAATTCAGATTCGGAAAGGTTTTGATTCTGTAGAAGAATTCAAGACTTATGTAAAAGAAAAAAATCCTGCTTTGAAGGATAAAATTTGTCTGCTAGCAGTTGATGAGAATAATCAGGTTCATGATTACCAGAACGCTGGCATGAGCTTTAAGGACGAAGAGTGTAAAAACGCTCTTAAAGAAATGTTCAGAACAATAAGTCCACAGGCGCATTGTCATCATGAAACAGTGGATGGTGTTAGAAAAATCACAAACGTTCAGATTATTGTTCCATTGAGGTATGGTAATAAGAATAGAATTAACGAAATACTCTGTTATAATGTTGAATTTCAGAATTACATTGACATAGTAATGCCATCTATATACAAGGTATCAGATTATTTGGGATTTGATATATTTGATATTGAAAGTATTGACAATTCAGCGATAATGTGCTATCCTTCTTCTTCTTCTTCTTCTTCTTCTTCTTCGCTTTATAATGCCATTTACCCTCTTTGCTTTTTTAACAAAACCTTTGGTGTAAGCATTTATCCAATAGGCGGAAACTTCTTTGATAGTTACCAGACTTACATTATCTATCTGTCATTTGGATTCATTCTAGCTATTCTTGTTACTATATTTATTGTTTCAGCTCAGAAAAAACAAGAAGCACTGGAAAAAATTGTTCTTGAAAAGTCTAATTCCATAAGATTGCAGGATGAATACGTTCGTAACATCACTTCTAACTTACCGCTCATTTCGTTCCGTTTTTCTGTTGAAAATGGACTCTTGGCAAAAGCTCAATTCCTGAGCGCAGCGGTTTATGATTATAGCGGTTATACAAGTCAGGCTTTCATTTCCGGTGAAAAAGATATATTTGACTTTGTTCATGTTAGTGATCGCGAAAAACTTGTCAGTGATGTTATTCAAAGCATTTACGAAAAGAAGAATCTAGCCGGTGAATACAATTTTATAGACTTTGAAGGCAAGAAATATTGCGCAACGGTAACAGGAAGTCCAATAACAGATAACGAAGGAAAGGTTCAATGGTTTGACGGATTTTTGTTAAACATTCAGAATCGTAAGGATGTTGAACTTAGTATTCTTAAAAACAAGGAAAATCTAGAGTCTCTCAATACTACGTTTCAGTCTGCAAAGTTGCACGCTGAGGAAATGGCAAAGAAGGCCGAAAAAGCAAATGAAGCTAAGGACCAGTTCCTTGCTAATATGAGCCATGAAATCAGAACGCCAATGAATGCAATACTTGGTATGAGTAATTTGCTGCTCACAACCAGACTGACCGAAGAACAGAAGCAGTATGCTGAAATAGTCAATTCAAGTACTGGTAACCTGTTAAATCTCATAAAGGACGTTCTTGATATTTCTAAGCTTGATAGTTCTGGAGTTGAGCTCGAAAATGTAAGCTTTAATCTCCATGATGTTGTTGATGAAACTCTGGCCATGTTAGCCATAAAAGCTAATGAAAAGAAAATTGAACTTAACATGTTTTTGGATAAGGACGTACCTGTTGGGCTCATCGGTGATGGCGGACGTTTGCGCCAGGTTCTCATTAACCTGATTAATAACGCAATTAAATTTACTAGTGTGGGCGGTGTTTCGGTAAAGATAAGTAAGCTTGAAGAAACAGAAAAAGACACTCTTGTTAAATTTATTGTTTCCGATACAGGGCTTGGTATTGCTAAGGAAAACATTGATAAGCTGTTTAAGCCCTTTAGTCAGGCCGAAGCTTCCACTACAAGAAAGTTTGGCGGAACAGGCTTAGGTCTTATGATTTCAAAACAGATTGTTGAATTATTTGGCGGCCAGATAGGTGTTGAAAGCAAAGAAGGTCATGGTAGTGATTTCTGGTTTACCGCTAAATTTGAAAAGCAGCCTGGTTTTGTTGCAAAGAAATATGAAGGCAAGGATTTGACAGGCCTTAGGGTTCTTGTTGTTGACGATTATCAAGTCACTAGAGACCTTATTGGTGATTTACTGAATGAATGGGGTTGCAGAGTTATCAGAGCTGAAAATGCTTTGCTTGCTTTACAGCAAATGAATAATGCAGTAGAAGACAAAGATCCTTTTGCTGTAGTATTGCTGGACAGTGAAATGCCTGTAATGGATGGCAACCAGTTTGCTGAACTGATTAAGTCTAATCCAAGATTTAATGATAGTTATATTGTCATGATGACTAATAACGCTCATTATTC
The DNA here is from genome assembly GCA_045639725.1 of Candidatus Avigastranaerophilus sp. Lineage (GTDB taxonomy): Bacteria > Muiribacteriota > Ozemobacteria > Ozemobacterales > Ozemobacteraceae > RUG334. The sequence goes on from JAZUDR010000326.1 coordinate 9,338, forward strand.
TGCTGACGAACTGACTAAGTATGGTCTTTCTACCAGTATTAGAAAACCAATCAGATACAATGTGCTTCATAACAGACTTAGCGAAGTTGTTACACATACACTTAAACGCCGTGAAACTCTTGAACCTGTTATTACAATGTCTAATGACAGTAAGCGGGTTTCAGAAAAGAAAATACTTCTGGTTGAAGATAATAAAACAAATCAGGTTGTTGCTCTGGCCTTGCTCAAGAAATTTGGCTATAAGGCTGACGTTGCCAATGATGGTAGTGAAGGCATTAAAGCTCTTGCCAAAACTGATTATGATCTTGTATTTATGGATTGTCAGATGCCGATTATTGATGGTTTCGAAGCAACGAGACGTATCAGAAAAGGTGATGCTGATGTAATCAATCCGAAGGTTAAAATAGTTGCCATGACTGCAAATGCTATGTCTGGTGACAAGGAACGTTGTCTGAAGGCCGGTATGAATGACTATATCAGCAAACCTGTTCAACCAAAGCTTTTGAAAGAAATGCTTGAAAAATATCTATCCTGAACTAGTTCTGTAATTTACCAATGAAAGAAGAAAATATTTTATGAAAGAGTCATTAAAAAAGATTTTTGTGATGTTTTTTATTTTCTTGGGCTCTATTGTTTATGTTGGTTGTGATTATGTCAGTGATTCAACGAATAATAATCAGAACAATATGAAAATGGAAGATTACAACAAGGTATCATGCAGAGTAGGGTATTCCAGTGGTGCTTTGACAGGTAAAATAGTAGAGGAATATTTTTCTAAGGCGAAGACAAGCTCATATCTTTTTGATATTGCTGCTTACCTTGATATAGTTGTTGGTAAAATGGATGCTTATATTGTTGAAGAAACAATTGGCGCTGAAGCTCTGAGAAATTATAATAAAAACATGTTTGTTCTCCATAGATTCAGAGATCCGATCGATATTGCTTTTGGTGTTTCAAGAAGTACAAAGATACCCAATCTTAAAGAAAAGCTTAATGAATTTATTAAGTATTATAATAATACGGGAAGTATTCAGGATATGCTAAACAAATGGCTTAGTGATCCTGATGTATCTGATTATGATAATCTGATTCCTGAAAATCCGGAATTTACAATAAGGGTTGGAACTGTAGGCACTGTTCCCCCGTTAAATTTTTATCGCCATCAAAAACTAACCGGTTTCGATATTGAAATCATTGAAAAATTTGCTAAGTATGTAAATGCAAAAGTAGAATACGTGCTTGATACTTTCCCGGGCTGTATCAAAAATTTGAAGGATGGCAAGGTTGATGTTGTTTCTGCGAGTTTAACTATTACAGAATCACGTAAGAGAATAATTGATTATTCTGACCCGATTTATACAACTAACGTTATTATGTTGGCAAGAAGAGAAAAGCCTTTTGATAAAGAAAAGACTGTTTGTTATCCTCAGAAGCTTCTTTTTAACAATGTTGTATTCACAGATGAAAAAATTGCTGGGATTATAAAAACAGATAATGCTTTGAAAATTAATAATATAATTATGGCAAAATCTGAACTAGAAGCTGTAGAGGCTGTAAACAAGGGCGATGTTGATGCATTTATCACTTCATTTGATCTTGCAGAAAAATTTGAGAAAGCCAGCTATTATTTAACAAATCTACCTTTCTTGTGTAAAAACAATGAAAAATTAGGCGTTCTTGTAAAATCACGCGACTTTTACGATTTCTGATTTCTGTATTGCGTTAATGCTTGATTATAAGCCACGTCAGTAGTATATTAGTGCCAGTTAATCAGGGAGATTTTTGGCTATGGCACTGGTATCTATGCAGAACGTGACCCTTTCATTTACGGGCACTAAAATATTAGAAAATCTGAATGTCCAGATTGAAAAGGGGCAGCGTATTTGTCTTTTAGGGCGCAACGGTGTTGGTAAGACTACCCTTATGCGCACTCTTGCTGGCGAACTTAAGCCGGATTCTGGCAGTGTTCAGGTCGGGCAGGGCGTAAAGGTTGCATATTTTTCCCAGACCATACCGCAGAACCTCAATAAAACTGCCTATTCCATCATTTCAGAAGGCTTAGGTGAAAAGGGCAAGCTTGCTCTGCGCTATCATAATGCCGAAAAAGCCCTTGAAAAGGAATATAACCAGACCATCGCCGATGAACTGGAAGCCAGTCGCAATGCCTTAGATAAAAATGATGCCTGGTCATCAATTGATGAAATTGGCAAAATAATGTCAAAAATGGAAATCAACGGAGACTGGGACTATGATAGTCTTTCTGGTGGACAAAAGCGCCGTGTGATATTGGCAGGCGCTCTTGTTTGCAGTCCTGATGTGATTCTTTTGGACGAACCTACGAACCATCTTGATATTGAAACAATTGCCTGGTTAGAAGACTTTTTGCTGCGCCTTTCAACTACTCTTGTGTTTGTTACACATGACAGAATGCTTCTCAGGCGCCTGGCAACAAGAATTATTGAGCTTGACCGTGGTAAGCTTTATGACTGGAACTGTGATTATGATACTTTTTTGAAACGTAAGGCTGACGTTCTTGCTGCTGAAGAAAAAGATTGGGAACGCTTTGATAAAAAGCTAGCTCAGGAAGAAGTCTGGATCCGTCGTGGTATTGAAGCTAGAAGAACACGTAATGAAGGACGTGTAAGAGCTTTGAAGAAAATGCGTGAAGAACGCAAGCAGCGCCGTGAAAGAATCGGCAAAGCCAATATGAAGCTGATGAAAGCCGCTGATTCTGGCTATGAAGTCATTGAAGCAGAAAATATTTCTTTCTGTTATGACACAAAGCCTATTATCAAAGATTTTTCATTAAGAGTCGTCCGTGGTGATAAGATTGGTATTGTAGGCGCAAACGGTTGCGGAAAGACAACTCTTGTTAAATTGCTTCTTGGAAAGCTTCAGCCAACTGCTGGCGAAATAGAGCTTGGAACAAACCTTGAAATCATGTATTTCGACCAGCTTCGTGCTCAGCTTGATGAAAACAAAACAGTCTGGGAAAACGTTTCACCTGATAGCGATCAGGTTGTTCTCAACGGAAAACCGCAGCATATTGTAGGTTATCTGCAGAATTTCCTGTTTTCTCCAGAACGCGCCAAAACAAAGATAAGTGTTCTCTCTGGCGGTGAAAAGAACCGTGTTTTGCTGGCAAAGCTCTTTGTTTCACCAGCAAACCTTCTTGTATTAGACGAACCGACAAATGATCTTGATATCGAGACTCTTGAGCTTCTTGAAGAGCTTTTAAGCGAATTCAAGGGAACAGTTCTATTGATATGCCATGATAGAACATTCTTGAACAATGTAGTTTCAAGCACTCTGGCATTTGCGCAGAATGGAGAAGTCCGTGAAATAGTCGGCGGCTACGATGAATGGCTTGAAGAACGCAAATCAGTAAACGCATCCCCAACCCCGTTGACCGAGAATTCGGTCAGCATCAAAGGTGTTGATGGGCCTCAAAATACCCCCTTTGTTAAAGGTGGTGAGGGACCTAAAAATACCCCCTTTCTTAAAGGGGGGCAGGGGGGATTTCTTTCCTCCACCGGAAACACTCCCTCACCTGCCAAGAAGCGCAAGCTTACTTTCAAAGAAAAGCAGGAACTTTCTGCTCTGCCGGGCATGATTGAAGCCGCTGAAAAGGAAGTCGCAGAAATTCAGGCCAAACTGGCTGATCCCTTCTTCTACAAGAGTGGCGAAAATCCCAATGTGCTTAACGCCAGAATCAGCGAGTTAGAAGACCTCCAGCTTCAATACATGGAACGCTTAGAAGAATTAAGCGCCCTCGCATGATTTCTGCTATCGGCTAACAGCCTGAAGCTAGAAGCTGGAAGGGAGTCGCCCCTGCGAGGCCTTCCTCCAAAGCGAAGCGTGGGGGAAGGTGGCAGTGCGAAGCACTGACGGATGAGGGCTATTGGAAC
>JAZUDR010000327.1:0-27887 GCA_045639725.1 Candidatus Avigastranaerophilus sp.
AAGCCTCTGAACAAAGTTTCTTCAGAAATAGCACCGTCTTCAATAAGAATTTCACCAATCATCTTGCGGGCGATTGGCTGGCGCTTTAAGGCTTTATCCAACTGTTCGTTGGTAATAGCGTTCATTTCGATGAGAATTTCACCGATTCTTTTACGTTTTAAGAAATCATTAACCATAGTTTTAGAGTTTATCCTTCCTCATCCTTATCGGCATAGCTTAATCATTTATTAACAATATTTAAACAAATTATTAGTTCTGAAGAATACCAATATCAATGTAATCGATAGTAGAAGAGGCACCATCTTCCCACAGATTAGGATTGAATGGATTTATGTCAAATGGGTGATTCTGTTTATCGCCTATAGAATCAATAAAAAATTTGTCTGCAGCAATATCAATGTATTCATTAGAGGTTGTTCTCCAATAGCAATTGCCTGGCGTAAAAACAATCTTTTCTAAAGGAATTTCCACGCCTGTAGCCGGATCTATCAGCAATGGCTTAGAGCTTAAATATTTAATGTTGCTTCTTTGCTTCCAACCAACTCCAGCAATGTTCTGAACAGGTCCATTAACCAATTCATTAAACGGGTCATATGTGCCATCATCCTCTAGCTTTGTAATATCTTCAACACTACCGCCTGGATATGGAATTGTAGCTTTAATCTGGCGCAGCATTGGTCCGCGCTGGTTATCTGCCCGGAACTGATTGATAGCTTTTCTTATAGATGCAAGATTATTCTGGAGAACAGCTGTTCTGGAGTCTATTATGTAATCGTTGTAATACGAAACAGCTACACCGGCAAGAACAGCTATAATTGCGACAACAATCAAAAGTTCAATAAGAGAAAAACCTTTTTTATTCATAATTTATTCCTCACCAATCTTCATAAAGAGTGCCATCAACAGAAATATTGAAGCCACGTCTGGTATAATAATCATCAGCATCAACAGTATTTGAACCAACACAGGATACGTCAAAAACACCCTTCCAGTCATCAGCATAAGGCAAAGGGTCAGACTTAGTATTACCGGCCCCTAAGTCTTCTCTTTTGTATCCACGTGTTGCATTAAGTTCCCTGAAATTATAGGCAGCGATTATGTCATCTGAACCGCTGGCAATATGAACCAGCCAGCATGCCCTTCCTACAAATGGATCAACGGGAATCGCATCAAGATAGTTTCTAGGAGTAAAAGTGGCTACTTGTACGTTATTTTCATCTAAGATACAACTAACAATATTTTCGCTGGAATCATACCAAAGACCGTCTGATTTTTGATGGCAATGGGTTAAAGCTTCCAAAGATGGGGGGCATAAATTGCAATACGGAACAGTATTCAATTTATCGTAACCATATTGTGCAACAACAGCATTGCGGCAATCTCTTCGATAAAGGTTTATAGCTTCACGCATGCGTTCCAAGGCAGTCTGAAGTTCATCTTCCTTAGCTGTATTGAAAGCAAGTTCTGCAACAGGAACACTAGCTGAAGCAAGCAATGCAAGAATGCCTACCACAACAAGCATTTCCATCAGAGAGAAACCTTTTCTGGTCATCATTTTACCATTCATCGGTGTCACTCCCGTCTAATGCTAGCCCTGCACCTTTTGAAACAATATCTTTTACCCCAACTAAGTAATCTTTATTTGCTTCCCACCCTTGAACACTATAGGAAGTTCCCGGATTATTTCCTGTTTTATCTACTACAGGCACATACTGAAAATCAGATGTTTCATACCAATCATGGAACGGATGTATAGGCTTTGAGCGATAAAAAGGTCTACCAAGCTCAATAAAACCAGTATAATTACCCATTACATAGCGTTCAGGTGCCCCTCCATTGACAAAAACAATTTCATCTGTAGGCTCATTGAATGCAGCTTTGGGATTCTGGCTCCATATATCTGCCGGAGTGGCGGGATATCCTTTTCCGTTCCCAATTAAGGCTATAAAAGCACTAATCATATTTTGGGTTATTTCTTCAGACAATCCAAGACCTTTTATTTCTTCCATGCCTTTTACTCTGGCTACAGTTCTAAAGCCTTCCTGGAAGTCATTTGAAGAGTTATGGGATTTGGTTCCGCTGATTGCAGCTCTGACGTCAGTTAAAATCTTTTTCAATCGCTTTTCCTTGCTGCGCTGTTGAAAAATCTTATAAACAGGAAAAGCCATGCAAGCTGTTAAAGCAATGACAACAGTAACGACAATAAGTTCCATAAGACTCAAGCCCTTTCGGTTCCTGCGCCTTGAGAAGGACATTACCTTGTCATTGCTTTTAACCATTATTACTTCTTGTCCTCCATAATTGGAAGGAAGATATTGGTAGACTTAAGGATGTCTACAGCTCTCTGAAGCTGAGTATCGTAAGGATTGATTACGTATTCCTGCAATACTCCCTTAGACAGACTGTCTGGTGGTTCAACCAAGCCACTGAGCTTATGGGTTTCAGAAGCATTTCTATTAATATAATTAATAGTAATGCTGCCGGAAGCCAATGTAGCAGTATAGGTATCAGTGGCAATCTGTTCAGACTGAGATGCATTGCTAAGCATCTGCAGATACTTCTGATCTTCTTCAATCTGTTTTCTGAGTTCTTCAGTTTTGCTTTCGTCAAATTTTGGAAGATCAACTTCGATGTCTGGCTTAATACCAGTCTTGTGAATATTTACACCTGATGGAGTGTAGTAGAGAGCGGTTGTAAGAGCCATTGCAGAACCGTCATTAAGAGAAATAACAGTCTGAACAGAACCCTTACCGAAAGACTTCTTACCAAGCAACAGACCGCGCTTATTATCTTTAATAGCGCCAGATACAATTTCTGATGCAGAAGCAGAACCTTCATTAATCAGAACGATAAGAGGAAGAGTTGGATGATATTTGTAGAATGAGCTATATGTATTCTGTTCACCATCGCGACCCTTGATAGAAACGATATCGCCCTTGGCAATAAACTTACGGCCAACATCAACAGCAGCAGTAAGCAAGCCACCGGGGTTATTTCTGAGGTCAAGAATAATAGACTTAACGCCGTGCTTTTCAAGAGCAATAAGTGCCTTTTCTAAGTCTTCAGAAGAAGTCTGGATAAACTGGGTTAATCTGATATAACCGATTTCGTTTTCGATGGTCCAGTATTTAATACTTGGAACTTTGATAATCTGGCGTTCAAGTTCGTAGTCTTTGGTATCCTTCTGGCCTTCACGCATAACAGTGATAGTAACCTTAGTGCCTACAGGGCCTCTAAGAAGATTTACTGCATCGTGAAGAGCAACATCAATAACATCTTTGCCGTCAATCTTGATAATCATGTCACCAGCCATAATACCAGCACGGGCAGCAGGAGTATCATCGATTGGAGAAATAACTGTCAGCATACGGTCTTTTACAGAAATAACTATACCAAGACCGCCAAATTCACCCTGAGTTTCGGTCTGCATTTCTGCAAAATTCTTTGGTTCCATAAAACGAGTATATGGGTCATCAAGCTTTTTAAGCATACCTTCGATAGCGCCGTAAATAAGCTTCTGTTCGTCGATATTTTCATCAACATAATCAGATTTAACAAGTTCAAGAACCTTGCGGATAAGGTCAAGAGACTTAAAGTAAGTCAGATTAGTAGAAGCAGCAAAAGCATTGCTGTTGGTAGCAATAACCAGTGTAATCAGCACAAGTGTTACTGCTAAAGAGTATTTCAGTAAATTTTTGAACATTAAAAACACCTTCAATCAGGGTAAATTAGTACAATCTATCTCTTATTTTATCATATTGAGCTAAAAAAAACAATGCAAAGAGTGTACAACTGCCATCTCTTTGCATTTAGCGAGTAAGCTATTTTTCAAGGATGAGTGGACGAAACCACAACCTCTTTTACTCTAAGTTCTGAATCCTCAGGTATCTCAGAAGCGCTTTTCCATGTAAAAACAGTATCTGTAGCAATCTCAGTATTTCTTCTTGGCGGAACCATAGTAAGAAAATAAGCATTCATATCTTCCGCATTACAAGCTTCCTTGAGTATTTCGGATGCAGGTTTATTCATAAATGGGCTCAATGCTGTGTCCAACCCGATATACTTCGGATATGTCATGTTATTGTTTTTATAGTAATTTGCAATAGAGTCATTCACCAATTTCATATTGGTTCTTCTAACAGCTATCTTTGCGTCTTCTATATAATTGCCATAGAAACCGACACTGGCAACGCCAAGTACTGCAATAATGGCAACTACGATAAGAAGTTCAATTAGAGTAAAGCCACGTCTATTGCGGCAAATATTCGAGCGGAGGCACTTTCTTGCCACCAAATCGTATTTCGAAATGCAATACACCATTCATACCTCCTCCATCAATTTTACCAATAACCGTACCTTGTTCGACTACTTCATTCAAGCCAACCCAGACGTTATCCAACCTGGCGTAGACAGTAGAAAAACCTCTCTGATGCCCAAGAATAACCACATCGCCCAAGCCATTCAAAAAGCCTTTATACAGAACCTTTCCCTTGGCAGCAGCTATTATTTCAGCATCAGCAGCCGGTTTTATAAGAACTGCGCAGGAATCATCGTCACCCTTCTCTGTAACCATTTCACGAAGAGATTTTTCGATAGGCCATGAAAAATTCATCAACTTTGCTGCAGTCGATGAAGTATCTGGCAAGGTTTCCTTAGCAGCAACAGCCGGTTGTGCTGACTGTTGTATAGCAGGCTGTCTTTCAATAGCTGGTGCATTTACAAAATCAGGAACTGAAGCAAGAGGAGCCGCTTTTGCAGTAGGAGCAGATGTTTTTTCGATGCCGAGTTCCTTTTCAAAGCCAGGTGCAGAAACCTTTTTTGTTGCTTCCTCAATCTGCTTTTCCAGTTGTTCTCTGGAAGAAGCAAGGGTCTTTTCACGCTTAAGAAAAACCTTCTTTTCCATCAGAATAGTGTTTAGCATAGCATTCAAGGAAGCCTGTTCCTTGGCAAGCTGCTTCTGCTTTTTGGTTATTTCTTCCTTACCGGCTTCCAAGGCTTTGTTCTTTTGAACTAACTTTTCGCTGGTCTTTCTAACGCTTTCATCCTTAGACTTCAGTTCTTCAATAATATCCTTGTCTGATTCAAGAAGATATTTAACCATCTGATATCTGTTAAGGAAAGAATTTAGGTCTTTTGCAAACACAACAGAGCTTACAAGTGTTCCCTGTCTAATTTTATGAAGTTGAACAAGTCTGTTTCTGAATCTGGTAAGCAATTCCTTCAACTGCTTCCGGCTTTCAGCATTTTCTTCCTCGAGTTTTTTAATCTGAGCTTCAGCATCTGCTTGATTTTTCGCAAGCTGCTCAATTTGCGAGCCAAGACTTTGTATTTCCTGTTTTTTGCTTTTTATCTTAGATTCAATACTGCGAGTCTTCTTTTTATTATCGTTAACCTTGATTTTAATATATTCAAGTTCAACATTTATAGCATCTATTTCGCTTTGCAGGCTTTCACTGCTCTTAGCTGCAGCACCCCATACCTGCATTGGTGAGCAGGCAAGCATAGCCAGCAAAGCAGCAACAGAAGAACTCTTACAAAGCAAAGCATGTTTCTTCATATTAAATGCCTTCATACAAAGCGGTCGATTTGCTGAACTTACTGATATCACGCAAAGAAATCAGACTACCAGAAATTCCTAAGACCACACCCATCATAAACAGCTTAATGGCCAATTTCACAAGCTGGTCTATCCCAACATCCATTGTAAAGAAAGGAATAAGTTCAGCCAGTTTGCCAAGAACAAAATTATAGCTCATAAACAGCAGAATCACTGCTACTGTAGAAGCAAGAATTCCCTGTATAAAACCTTCAACGATAAATGGGCCTCTGACAAACCAGTTGGTGGCACCAACAAGCTTCATAATGATAATTTCTTCCCTGCGCATATACAGAGTCAAGCGAACGGTGTTATAAACAATAAACAAGGAAGCAAGACCGAGAAGAATAATAACAACCAGACTTGAACCCCAAAGGAGTCTTGACATGCCTTCAAACTGCTGATAAAGCTCTTCGCCATAGCTGAAGGTATCAATCATGCTTTCATTCTTCAGTTTTTCAAGAAAGCTGCTCAAATCACTGCCACTGCGAACCTTAATACGAAGCGTTGTAGGAAGTGGATTTTCGTCGGCTGTGATACCAATCTGTAGTAACTGTTGTTCGTTAGGATCTGAGAACAACTCCCTGGCAGCATCTTCTGGAGAAACAACCTGTATTTTTTCAACTTCATCTATGGCTGTAAGTCTCAAACTAAGAGTCTGAGCAGCATCCACATCAACATTTTTCTTTAAATACGCGGTTACCAAAGCTTCCGATTGCATCTGATCCAGGAAGTTTTCCATGTTCATGGTTGCAAGAAGGAAAGTGCCCATCATCAACAAGGCAATGGCTATCGTAGACATTGTAATAAATGCCATAACCCCGGAACGGCGGATATTTGTAATTGCTTCAACGATGAAAAATTTTAAATTTGATAATGACATAATTACTAACCCGCCACTTATTCGTAGGCGTAGGTCCCACCTTCTTCATCCTTAACAATCTGACCGTCAACCAAAGCAATAACCCTCTTGCGAAGCTTATTAACCAGATTGTGGTTGTGAGTAGCCATAATAACAGTGGTTCCACGGGCATTGATATTCAAGAATAACTGCATGATTTCCTGTGAAATCATTGGGTCAAGATTACCTGTAGGTTCGTCTGTTATAAGAATCAGAGGATTATTTACAATAGCTCTTGCAATACAAACTCGCTGCTGTTCACCGCCAGACAGTTCTGTCGGATACATTCTTCTTTTATGAGAGAGCCCGACCAGTTCAAGAGCTTCCTGAACTCTGTTGTTAATTACTTTTTCTGAGGCCCCGATAACTCTGAGGCCAAAAGCTACATTTTCAGCAACAGTTCGTCTTTTCAAGAGTTGGAAATCCTGAAGAACGATACCAAGATTGCGTCTAAGATAAGGAACACGGCTTTCAGGCATTGTTGTAATGTCTTTACCGTCAACCAGAACCTTGCCTTCCGTTGGTTTATCTTCACGGAAAAGCATTCTCAGAAAAGTACTTTTGCCTGCCCCTGACGGACCGACGAGAAAAACGAAATCTCCCTGATTAATAGTCAGGTTAATGTTGTTAAGTGCCCTGACTCCGGGAGGATATATTTTGCTTACGCCCTGTAATTCGATCATATTTGGATTGCTGCCTCTGTCATTATATATATAGTTTGAGGTAAAAACATTATAGCAATCTTATCTGTCAATTACAAGCCCACGAATAAGATAAATAAAGTAAAACGGCCAATGCAGAGAGACTTACGAGCAAGTATTTCTTACACAAATAAATAGGCTTTTAATGCTTTTTTTGGTAAAATGTATCAGTGGCCGTTTTTCTTAAAACAAACCTGGTCACTTTCGGAGGAAAGATGATTTTCGAATTATTGAGGCTCTGTATTCAAAAAGGTGCTTCAGACTTGCATTTCAAAACTGGTTATTCACCAATTTTGCGTATTGATGGGAATATGCGCACCATCAAAGAAATGCCGGTCATTACCCACAAAGATTTTGAAGTTATGCTAGAAGCCATTCTTGACGATGCGCAGCTTTCTACTTTTGTAAAGCATCAGAAGCTCGACCTTGGCTATAGCTTCAGCAACGCCAGATTCAGAGTAAATCTTTTTAACGATTTTCGCGGTGGTAATGCTGTATTCCGCGTAATACCATTCAAGCATCTCAGTTTCGATGACATTCATCTGCCACAATCAGGAAGAAAGCTTGCCGACAAAACCTCTGGCCTTGTTCTAGTAACAGGTGCAACAGGTGCAGGTAAGTCAACAACACTTTCCGCCTACATTAGCCATATTAATGCAAATTACAAAAAGACAATAATAACAGTTGAAGACCCAATCGAATATCTGTTTGAAGACGAAGAATGTCTCATCAGTCAGCGACAGGTTGGTGTAGACTGCGTAAGTTTTGAAGAAGGCATCAAAGGAGCTCTAAAAACCGACTGTGACGTTCTGATGGTTGGCGAACTTAGAAACGCTGATGCAGTAGAAATGACTTTGCTTGCGGCTGAATCAGGAAAACTGGTTTTCGCAACCTTGCACAGCAATACAGCAGTCCAGGCCATCGACCGTTTCGTAAATCTTTGCCCGAAGAATCTGCATGAACAGGTCATGACACGTCTGGCTTCCCATCTTCAGGGTATTGTTACTCAGACTCTTGTTCCAAAACGCAACGGCAGCGGACGACTAGCAGCCTTTGAAATACTTCTCAACACTTCAGCAATCAAGGGTCTCATTACAGAAAACAGAATTCATCTTATATCTTCTTACCTTGAATCAGGCAAATCCTCTGGTATGCTATCTTTGGACGATTCATTAGTTAACCTTATCACCTCCGGAAAGGTAAACAAGGATGAAGGTCTGCTTAGAGCCAACAATCGCCAGTATGTAAAACGAAAAGTTGAAGAATTCTCACCTTCAGGAGATAAGAAATGAAACCTGAAATATTTGATTATTTTGAAAGAGCAATAAAGCTTGGTGCAAGTGACCTTATTCTGAAACCGGGTGCTCCGCCATCCTACCGCGTAAACAAGCAGCTTATAATTTCCGAAGACGAAGCTCTTGCTCCACAGCAGATGTTCGACCTGTTCCTGCCTGTAATAAATGCAGACCAGCAAGAAGAACTAAATACCAAATTCAACGTAGCTTCAATCTTCACACTACCTACTACAGGCACTAGAATCAGATACTACATCTACCAGCAAAGAGAAGGTGTTGCAGGTTCATTCAGATTCATCCCCAAAAAGGTACCAACAATTGAAGAACTTGGTTTACCAGAAACTCTCGTCAATATAGCCTCCAGGCCACGTGGTCTTTTCCTTGTAACCGGCCCTGTCTGCTGTGGCAAAACACTGACAGTAGCAGCTATGGCCGAAGCCATCAACCAGCGCTTCGCACGCCATATCATAACAATGGAAAAGGACGTAGAAATAATATACGAACCGAACCAGTCCGTTTTCACGCAGGTCGAAATAGGCAAAGCTATTCCAACCTATCAGGATGCTCTTACTAACGCCCTTCGCGAAGACCCTGACGTTATGATTCTTGGGGAATTAACCGAACGAGGTATTGTTGAACAGGCAATGATGGCTGCAGAAACCGGTCACCTTGTTATCTCAACACTGCCAACCTTTGGTCCTGCCCAGACAATAGAACATCTTATAAGCATGTATCCATCAGGTAAACAGGAAGAAGCAAGAACACAGCTAAGTCTTAGCCTAATAGGCTTCTTCTCTCAGACATTGGTTCCAAATGTTGATTATAAGCAGAAACCGTCTGTTGCATATGAACTCATGATCGTAAACGATGGTATGCGTAATCTTATCCGTGATCGCAAATATAGTCAGCTAAGAACCTCAATGATTATGGCAAAGCGTGAAGGCTGCGTAACCTTCAAGGATTCTCTTGAAAGACTAAAACGCAACGATACTCTCGACCAGGATTACATCGACGCTCTACTTCAGGAGATGGAAGAATGAAAGAATCAGCCTACAAACGTATATCTGAAATAAGAATTAAATTAGCTTCACTGATTTGTGAACAGTTAAACGGCAAATATAACAAAGAAAGCAAAGGGAAACTATTATCTGTTCTTGCAAAGATAGGCATTAACAATGTGTATAATCTTGTATATGAATATACAAGCACACATATGGACAACATTGATGCAATCATAGCCCTTTCTAAGTTTGACAAGAAGGAAACCATAGAATTCCTGCTCAATAGCCTGAAAGATCAGCGCACACAGCACAGGGACGTAATAGTAGAATGCCTTGGCAATCTAAAAAGACCAGAATTAATCAAATTCATAAAGCCCTATCTTGCTGACGAAGACAGACAGGTTCGTTTCCAGACTGCTTACGCCCTCTATACAATCGGCGGTAAGGAAGCAGCTCTGGCAATGACAGAATTCATCTCAGACAGGGACGAATGGATTTCAATGACAATTCTTCGCCTGCTCTGCCAAATGAAAGAACTGGATACTATCCCGATTCTCATCGAAAAATATCATTCAGACACAGATTTACGCCGCAAGGCACTGATGATATCCTTCCTTGCAAGATTTAAGAGTATCACTCTTCTCGGTGCATTCGATGACGCTATTCAGGCAAGAGATGCCCGCTTGAGAGCAAATGCAATTGAAGCCATCGGCAACCTGAAACTTCCAGAAGAAGAACTTCGCAAGAGAATAGTACCTTTCCTTCACGACCCCAACAACCGTATCAGAGCCAATGCCATATTAGCTATGGCCAAAATAGCTCCGGAAAAGGTCAAGGCCCAGATAGTAGAAATGGTAAATTCTGATGACGTTCAGCTAAGAAGAAGTGCCGCATTTATTCTCTGCATGATACCATCTATAGACTTCTTAGGTCAGGCAGAAAAGCTTATCGTTGACGAAAACGAATCAGTCAGAAAACGTATGATTCAGTCTCTGAAGAATTTCCCACACGAATTCATCAGCGCCAATATCAACAAGGTTCTTTCCGACAAAAACAAATGGATAAGAAAATACGCAGTAGACATGGTTGCAACAATACCAGGCTTCGAATCTGCACCAATCATCAAGCTTCTCAGAAACGAACGTTCAGCACCTAATATTTCTGCTTGTCTCAATTTCATTGCTTCTCACCCGACCAATGCTGCAGAAGCAATATTGAAGCTTCATTACAAAGACAAGAGAATGCCTGTAGTCAATAGTCTTCTTAAGGCAATTCTTGCAATCCATGGTCTGAAGGGTGTTCTAGAAGTTGCTCCTAAGCTGGAACAGCATGACCCATTTGTTGTCCAGAGTTTAACAGAAACAGCCCTTGAAGGCGGTAACATGCAGACCCTTGACGACATTATTGCAAAGCTTAGTAAAGCCAAGACCCAGAATCAAATTGACCTTATCATTCCATCACTGGAAACACTTGTAGATATGATTGTTCTTGGCGACCAAATGCCATCAGAACTTCTCAAAGCCTTTACAGGTCCAGAGTTAGAAGTTCCAAAGGCTTTCACAATGCCACAAAAGCCAGCCAAAGCATCGCCAAAAGTTGCGCAATCACACAAAGCAACACAAGAACCAGTAATAAAACTAGACATGGGAATTCCTGTTCCAGAAACTCAAAGTGGTATTCCAAGTATTACTATGCCAACATTTGAAGGTATTGACATGCTCGGCTTGCCAGGTATGCCTAGTGCAGCAGAAGCTCCGGTAGTTAAGAAACCAGCAGCACCTCACTACAAAGCAGGTTTAAAGGCCTACAACCTCGGCAAATACAAGAAAGCTATTGATGAATTCAATAAATCTATAGCTGAAGCCGAAGAAACCCCGAACAACATTGATGTTTACATGGGCATTATACTTTGTGACAATGGTGAATATGACAACGCTATCAAGCATCTTGAAGCTTTTATTAAGCATACTCCCGATAACGCAAAAGCAATGTTCATGCTTGGTAAATGCTATAGAAAGAAAAAGAGATACGAAAAGGTTATCGAAACCTATCAGCATTTCATCAATGGTGAGATCGAAGCCTCAGACAATATGAAACGCCGTATCCATCAGGATATGGGAGCAGCCTGTGCAATACTTGGCAAGAGCGAAACAGCAGTCAGATTGCTTGGCAGTCTGTTCAGGCTTGAACAGGACAATGCAGAAATAGCTTATTATCTTGCCATGGCTCTCTATAAAATGAAAGAAACAAGCAAAGCTGCAGTAACAATCGAACACGCCAAGAAAGTATGCCCAGCGGGCAAATCACTTATAAAGCAGATTGACAGCCTTGCTCAGACTATACGCAGTGGCGCTCCACTAGACTAAGCAGAACAGATAAAAAAGCCTCGCATAATGCGAGGCTTTTCTTTTCCATATCAATTCTTATTAATAATCTTCCTCTTCCTCTTGCTCTTGCTCTTGCTCTTGCTCTTGCTCTCTATTAGTCCCTTTTTCTTTAATTCGATTTCCAATTGTTTTAATTTAATAAGGTTTATAAAAGCATCCTGGGTCTTCTCAAGACCGTCCTTTTCTCGTTTAACCGCTTCGTCAGCAGAAAGCCTTATCATAATCTCAGGTCTTATCCCGATTCTTTTACTATCAGAATACAATCTATTATCAAAACCATATTCGTTTATAATACGATACTGTGTCCCTCTGTTACTGCTCGAAGACCAATCTCTTAACCAGTAAGCACAAGGGCCGAAACACTTGACATTGGCTTCTGGAGTTATACTAGAAGAATTATCAGTCACACCTTTCGACGACTCAGTCTCTTTGCCAGATATTTTTGAAACGAATAAAAAACCGCGTCCGGAACGATTAGCATTCATATAATAATCATAAACACTTTTGGGATAATACTTCAAAAATTCTCTATAACGTTCAGGAGTATTGGCTTCCGGAGTAGCATAAGCTACTAAATCAAACCTTTCTTCAAGCATTTTCAATTCTTTCATATCTGGACAAGTAACATAATCCAAGACGGGAACAGGTGGTGTATAATCCTTATTACCAGCTATCACATTCAAAAATGGATTTTCAAATATTCCCATGCCATAAATAGAGCGATTTCCATAATCTCTGGACGACAGTTCCATTTGCAGAAGCTCTTTTCTTTCTTCATCATTAAAAGCTTCATTATAGAAGGATTCATTCAGCCATTTACGCAGGTTAGAATCCCGCCATTCCTGATCTTTATCAGAATTATTGTGCATAGCGCCTGTTGCCAGAATATATTTGCTCAACAGTAAAGCCTTATCATCTGAAATAGCTGTAATAATCCATTCAATAGGTTCCGGTCCATTCTCCGCAACCCCGTCCTGTTCATAATGGCCAAGCAAAACAACACTTCCAAGCTTTCTACTGGTCTTTGCCATATTCTGAGCGCATTCCAATGCCTTTGTATTATATGGACTGCATTTGAGAGCCTGGCTATAATAATTATAAGCACTTAGATAATCTTCCTTCTGACAGGCCTCGTCTCCGAATTCATTAAGCTTATTACGGCAAAAAGCAACTATATCTTCTTTTTTTATGCCATGTTTATTAACGAAATAATCAATCGCTTCCTGTCTTTTTTGCGCCAAAGCTTTCATTGCATCACTATTTTGACGCACTTTTTCTTTATCCAGATAATCTCTTATATGAAGACCAAGCATGCACATAAATTTGAAATCTAATGTTTTCAAGAGTTCCTTAGCCTCTTTTTTATTGGCTTCATCAGTTTCATCGCTAGAAGCTTTCGACGTTGCTATTTTCTGCAATTCTTCACGAGCTGAATTCAGATCACCAGCCGCAAGCTCAGCCTTTGCTGCTTCAAGCTTAGCATTTTTAATTTTTATGGAAAGGGCTTCTGCTTCCTGCTTATCTGTAATTTCTTTAACGAATTCCTCTGCGACCTCGAAATCCTGTTTTTCAATCAGCTTAGATATGTGAAGCTTGGCTATATGCTGAAATCTTTGCTTCGAATCCTTATAGTCTCCACACATTTTATAGCAATAACAGGCTATTTCCTGGGGGTCATATATGGTCTCTCTGCCCATACCGTCTTTATCATATACATTAGTAACCATTTCATAGATTTCGCTTTTAACAAAATCTGGCAGACCATATCTAAGCTTTTCTGCATTGCTTATATCAAATGCATACGGTGTTTTAAAAAAGATACGAAAATCCTTATGATTATTTAAACGGCGAGTATAAAAAGCCATTCTATTAGCGACAAACCTATATTCCTTTTCCATTTGGGTAGACCTTTTATAAAAGCCGCTAAAACAATCGCTAGCGTCTATATACCTGCCATGCTGGAATAGCCATATAGCTTTGTCCATATTGCAATCTTTCGGATGCTTGCGATACCAGCCGCTGCCATCACAGTAACCAAACAACCACCAGAAGCCAGATAAGACAATAACTGCAGTAACAATAACCAGCACAACTTTACCTAGGAACAGTTTTGAAGAAGTATTGTCAGTAACATTAGAAGAAACATAAGAAGTATTAGGGTTCTCATATTCACTGCAATTTCTCTGTTCATAATATTCTTCATATTCTGGGGAAGACCAAGATTCGACCTTTCCCCAGTCTTGTCCAGTAATGTATCTTGTGAATTTATTGCTACTCTTTTTTGTCATATTAGCTCCTACAAAAAAAGCCTCTAATCAAAGAATTAGAGGCCTTTCTTTTACAACTGATCAATAAGAACGGGCTACATATACTCTGTGCTTAGCTGGCTTACCGCAGCATACACAAACACCGTCAACTTCATGATTGTTGAGACAGCGGATTGTTGCACCAACTTCAGCCTTGAAGCGGTCTTCGCAAGCCTGTTCGCCACACCAGTTAAGGTCAGCCATACCATGCTTTTCCTTAATAACATCAACAAATTCTTCAAAGTTGTTAGCTCTGTGAGTTCTGGTTTCAAGAATTTCTTTAGCCTGGTTGAAGAGACCCTGCTGGATTTCTTCCATAAGGCGAAGAACTGTAGCTTCCATTTCAGCTTCTGGAACAAACATCTTTTCGCCGTTGTCACGTCTAACAAGGCAAACCTGATTCTTTTCCATATCCTTGGCACCGATTTCAACGCGTAATGGAACGCCCTTCATTTCATATTCAGAATACTTCCAACCTGGTCTGAAACCATCGCGGTCATCACATTCAACTCTGATACCAGCTGCAGCAAGGCGCTTAGCAAGTTCTCTTGCCTTTACGTTAACTGCTTCACCAACAGCCTTGTTAGCTATCGGGATTACAACAGCCTGAATCGGGGCAACTCTTGGTGGCAGTCTCAAGCCCTTGTCATCACCGTGAACCATAATTATAGCACCAATGATGCGGGTTGAAATACCCCATGAAGTAGACCATACATATTTGTGAGTTCCGTCAGAATCAAGGAACTGAACATCAAAAGCTTTGGCAAAGTTCTGACCAAGGTCATGTGAAGTGCCTGACTGAAGGGCCTGACCATCTGGCATCAAAGCTTCGATTGTGTAGGTATTAACAGCACCGGCAAATTTTTCCTTCTGGCTCTTTTCACCAGTTACAAGAGGAATAGCCAGATCATGTTCAACGAAGTCCTGATAGCATTTGAGCATCTGAAGAACTTCTTCCTGAGCTTCTTCGTGAGTGCGGTGAGCAGTATGGCCTTCCTGCCACAGGAATTCAGCAGTTCTGAGGAATGGTCTTGTAACCTTTTCCCAACGCATTACGTTTGCCCACTGGTTAATCTTTACTGGCAGGTCACGATAGCTGTCAATCCATTTTGCATACATATAACCAATAATAGTTTCAGAAGTTGGTCTAATAGCCAGCTTTTCTTCAAGTTCTTCTCCGCCGCCGTGAGTAACCCAAGCAACTTCTGGAGCAAAGCCTTCAACGTGTTCAGCTTCCTTCAGGAAAAAGCTTTCTGGGATAAGCAGTGGAAAGTAAGCATTGGTATGACCAAGTCTCTTGAATTCGCCATCAAGGATTCTCTGGATGTTTTCCCATACTGCATAACCGTAAGGTCTGATAACCATGCAGCCTCTAACAGGAGAGTAGTCAGCCATCTTAGCTTTGAGAACTACATCTGTATACCAACGAGAAATATCTTCTGATTTTGGGGTAACTGCTTCCTGTGATTTCTTAGAAGCGTTGTTGTTACCCTGATTGTTATTATTAGCCATTTATATGACCTTCCTTTTATCTAAAAAAGTTACCGGCTCATTATATGAGCCGGCGAGGTTTCTGTCAAGAATTGTTTATTCCTGCTGGGGATTAGTTTCGAGGCGCTTTTGTTCGTCGGCAAGGCGCTTCATAAGCTTCTGGCAAGTCTGGAACGAGGATTCAAGAATCTTAGGCTTGAAATCATCGTCCTTGTCATCATATTTCTTTATGGCAACCTGACCAAGTTTCAAAAGCAGGTCATCACGCCTCTTGGTGAATTTTTCCACCTGAGTAGCATTTGATTTCTGTTCCTGAGTCTTGGGGCTGAAAAAGCTCTTAAGCTGAGCAAAGAAACCGCCTTCATTCTTTGAAGCTTTCTTTTCTTCCTGCTCAGTATACTTCTGAATGAAGAAATTCATACGAAGGATTTCATGACCAATACTCAACAGGTCAGCAGATTCAAGTTCACCGCCCTGATAAATATCAAAAACGGTTCTACCAGCATCACGAACGTGTTCTTCAACTTCCTTGCGAAGATCAGACAAAGCATAGTTAAGAGCTGTCTTGTTTGAAAGTCCAATAGCTTCTTCTTTGCTCTTCTTGAAAAAGTTTGTAACAGTTGAAGCCAAGTCTACGTTCTTAGGAGCTTCTGCAGCTTTTGCATTGCCAGCACCACCTTCAGCAGGCTGTGCTTCGTTATCCTGAACCATGGTAGTATTCGGCGGTTCACTACCATATTTTTCTTCCATCATCTTCAAAGCTCTAGCAGCAGATTCCTTTGAAGTATCATCACCGTTTATGCTCATACCTTTCAAGAAACCATAGGCAGTAGCATCACAATAGTTCGCTAATGCAAGAATAGCCTTGTATTTGGTGTCTGGATTAGTAAAATTGCGGGCAGCGTCCATAAGAAGTTTTATAGCTTCGCCAGCCTGTATGTGGGAAAGAGCGTAAATAGCGCTTACCTTCATCCATTCTTCAGGAGAATCAAGCATTTTCTTTAATTCAGTAAATACCTTTTCTTCACCGAAAGATTGCAAAGCCTTAGCAGCAACGGCTCTTATTCTGTTATCATGGTCTGATAAATGCTGAAACAAGCTTGGGATAGCTTCTTCAGCCTTAAGGAATTCAATAGCTTCAATAGTATTAGAACGAACGCGGTTATCAACATCAGACAAGAATCTACTTAAAACAGAAGCTTCTTCCTTTTCCAGGAAATACTTCAAACAACTGATTAAACCTGCAACAACGAAAGGATGGTCTTCGGTTTCAAGCATTTCCATAAGCTTGGCCTTGTATTCTTCCTTTACGCCTTCCTCGCTCTTTTCTGCCTTAGTTTTAATATCCATAACAGCAGAAAGTCTTGTTCTGAAGTTAGGAGAACTAAGTCTATCAACGATAGGAACACTGGCACCTTCCATAGAAGAAACCATCATCTTTTCGGTCTTGCTGATTTTGTCTAATGCTTTGCGTGAAAAGAATCTTACTGAAACGTTTTCGTCCTGAGTAGATTTTACAAGAGCTGTTACAACTTCGTTTCTTGTATCTGAATCAGGGAAGTCAAGTTTCATCAATGTCATAGCAGACAATGCTCTTAAGTCATCGTCAGTATTGTGTAAGTCCTTTAAAAGTCTTTTTACCTTGGGATCCATCTTTATCAGTCCTTATGCTCAACCATGATTGGATTATACAAAGTAGATCTGTTCCTGCCATTTTCCTTTGAATAGTAAAGAGCAGTATCAGATTTTTTGATTAATTCCGCTTTTGTAGTGGCGTTTTCCGGATAACAAGCCGCACCAAGAGATACAGTTATTGGAACATGAACGCCGTTTATTCTAAAATCGTAGCCTTCGATAGCTTTTCTTATTCGCTCTGCAGGAACAAGAGCTCCTGTTCCACTCTTTTCAGGGCAGATAACAACAAATTCTTCGCCACCATATCTAGCTGCAATATCGATTTCACGGATGCTTTTCTGTATAAGCTTAGCAACGGTCTTCAATACTCTATCGCCTTCCGGATGACCATAGGTATCGTTAAAATGCTTGAAGTGGTCAACATCAAGAATGATAAGAGAAATATGGTCTTCGTAGCGGTCAGCTCTGAGAAGTTCTTCATCCAGTCTCTGCTGGAAATATCTATGATTGTAAAGCTTTGTCATTTCATCGGTTACAGCATATCGATAAAGTCTAGCATTATCGATAGCAATAGCAACCTGATTTGCAAGATTTACAAAGAGTTCAAAGTCAGTATCATTAAAGCTGCCTGGTATTGACTTAGATACGTTCAGAACGCCCATAATCTTATCTTTGGAAACAAGCGGGGCGCACATCAAAGTGCCAGCTTTAATATTTTCTTTCTTAATCTTCTTAAATTCTTCATCTTCCTCAACGTTCTTCACATAAAGGAATTTTCTGTTTTTGATTGCCCAGCCAGCAACAGAATCACCGATTTCCATGTGGGAATCACGTGGCACATCGTCACTAAGCCCAATGGCAACACCGATAGTCATTGTTTTTTCTGCTTCGTCAACAAGCATCAATGAGCCTTTTTCAGCCTTCAGAACCTTGGCAACAATATCAAGAATCATATTTTGAAGCTTGATAAAGTCTAATTCTGATGTTACAGCCTTACCAACATCATAAAGAGTTGAAAGCTGAGTAATCTTACAATCAAGATCAGCTCTAGTATTTTTCAGGTTAATTCTCATTTCATCAAAGATATTGGTCAAATTGCCAATTTCATCAGATGATGATGATTTCATTTCATAATCAAAATTACCATTACTGATATCTGTAGCACCTTTTACAAGTCTGCCAATAGGAGCAGTAAAGCCCTTAGCAAGGAAAATCCCTATTACAATTGAAATCAACGCTGTCAAACCAAGCATGCTGAGCATTCTATCTCTGAACCTATAGGCGGCATCAAATGCTATTCTTTCAGGAACCTGCAAAACAATAGTCCAGTTAGGAGCCTGGTAAAAGTCGAATTTTTTCAAGGAAACAGCGGTAAGAAGATATGATTCGCCATTAATTGTCTTGAGATTCGTGATATCAGAATCAACGACTTCTGAAAAAGCCACGTCAGAAACGGTTGCACTTTCATCTGAACGGGCAATTACAGCACCAACCTCATCGAAAACCAAACCCTGTGACTTAGAATTCTTTAGAGCATTCTTAAGAAGGTCTTTGATGCTAGACAGATTAACTTCAGAAATCAACACACCGTTAATCCCATGCATCTGTGAAGAACGTATTACAGATTCCAGACTCATTGTTGGCGGACCATCCAATGAAGTGCGAACTTCTGAAAGAGACCCCTGATAGCTTCTCTTTATAGCCTTTGAGAACAACCAGTCTTCGGGAAGAGTGACATCAGGGTCAGTGGTAGCTACAACATTTCTATCGCTATCAATGAGATACATCAGTTTGAAGAAAGAAAAATGGCGCATCAGTGCATTGAAGAAGTCTTCAGAGATTTCAGCATTCAAAGCCTGGACAGCATTCAATTCACCAATAGAATTCAACAGTCTTCTTGTAAATTCAAGATTTTCATAAATACCATGAGCTATTGTATTTGAAAGTTCAACGTGACTGTCTGTAACTTCCTTAGTAATGATAGACTTCTGGGTATTGTAAGACCAATAACCTACTAAGCCTAAAGGGATTAAAGTTACGCAAAGAATAATTATAGTAAGCTTAGTTCTGATACCAAAAAAAAGCTTACTCATAACTGACTTAGAAGAATCAGCCATCAGTCAGTTGAACCTCCTTCTTTGCCTATAAAATTACGGATGCTTGCAATATTTTCTTCAAGCAATGGCATTTCAGGCTTCAATCTATATGCCTGTTCAAAATAAGATAAAGCCTGAGGCAGCTTACCCATAGTCAAAGAAACTGCTCCCATATGGAAGAATGCTTCTGCTTCGTCAGAATTAAGCTTTACTGCATCTTCAAATGCGATAAGAGCATCTTCATACTTGCCCATACCAGCCAGGGCCTGACCTTTTACGAGCAATGCTGCAATATCATCAGCTTTTGTTTGGGCTGTTGTTTTTGCAAAATCAAGGGAAATGTTAGCGTAATCAAGAGCTTTTTCGTAGTTTTCTGCTATAAGAGCAGAAAGAGCTCTGCCAAGATTGCTATCATCACCAGTTCCAGCAAAACTAGCAGCTATTCTCTTTTCTTCTTCCATTTTTTCAAGAAATTCCTGTTCCTCGCAACGGAAAATTTCTTTTGAAACAACTTCAGAATAAGTTGAGTCAAGATCCTTCAGAATATTGAAATGCATCTTAGCCTGAGTAAAATCATGCTCATCACGATAAATTACACCAAGATTCTGATGAGTCATTACATGTGACGGATCTATTTCTAGGACTCTCTGATAATAAGGGATAGCTTGTTTTGCTTTTCCTAACTGAGAAAAAGCAACTGCAATATTGAAAACGGAATCCACATCATCCGGCTTTGTTTTTATTACTTCTTCCCATTGCTGAATAGCCTGAAGAACTTTACCTTCCTTCATGAAAATCAAACCAAGATTGTAATGGGAGAATGTATGGTTTGGGAAAACAGATATAGCCTTTTCGTAAGCTTCAATAGCCCTTGCAATATCATTCATGCGGTGCAAAAAAACACCCTTGGTAGAATAAAAGTCAGGGTTATTCGGAGCTTTTTGAATAGCACTTTCTATCTGCTGTAGAGCCTTTGTATAATTGCCTTGTTCAAAGTAATCCAGAGCAGATTCATAGTGACGCTGCGCATATGTTTCGTTGATATTTGCCATATATTTTTCCTAGCACTTTAAATTATAGCCCAAATATGCAAAAAAAGCTTTAAATTTTTACATTGAATCAAAAAGGAATATAAGTTAATATATCTTCCATGGAAAATAATATTGAAAAACCCAAAAAGAACAGATGTGCCGACTGGACTGTCATGCTTTGTGACGTTCTGTTATTCTCATCAGCAATCAATTGCCTCTTTCAGATGCTTGCATATGGTAAAGCATTTGATATCATAATTTTCATACTCAGCCTCGGCTTAGGAATTTTTGTTTACTTCAAAGCATTGAATTCAAAAAAGAATCCAGCAGTAAGCAAACGCGTAACAATTGCAATATCAAGTGTTATTGCGTGGGCAATATTAATGCCCTTAGTTGGAATCATAGTTAAATAAATTTGATAATAAAAAAGCCTCTGCAATTGCAGAGGCTTTTTTTATTAACTACTCTTCCTAATAGTAAAACGAGAAACAAGCAAATGAAGTTCATCTGCTAATGTTGCCAGGTCTTCCGTAGAGCCAGAAATCTGAGATACAGTAGTTGTCTGCTGCTCAACAGATGTAGCAACTTCACCAAGTCTTTCGGTAGTATTTGTAGTAAGCTTGGAAACATCTTCAATTGTCTTAGCCATGACAAGAGAGTTTTCTGACTGTTCGGAAGAAATAGAACTAATGTCAGAAATCTTCTTATTAACGTTATTAACATTTTCTATAATCTTATCAAGGCTGCTAGAAACTTCTCTAATAATACGGATACCATCATCAACACGGCCACGTCCCAAAGTCATTGAGTCAGCCGCGTTCTGAGTCTTAGTAAGAATATTCTCAATTCTGGTTCCGATTGCTTCAGCAGCTTCGGCAGATTCTTCTGCAAGTTTTCTAACTTCATCAGCAACTACGTTAAAACCTCTACCTTGATCGCCTGCTCTCGCTGCTTCAATAGCCGCATTCAATGCAAGGAGGTTTGTCTGGCTTGCAATAGTAGTAATAGTATTAACGATTTCGTTAATCTGCAAAGAAGCTGAGTTCAAGTCGAGAATAACCTGTGTAGCAATATCAACAGACTCTTTAATCTTACCAATCATGTCAACAGACTTCTTAACCGTCTTACCACCACTATCAGCAACCTGAGTAGTAGTCAAAGCAGCTTCAACGGCTGTTGCAGCAAGAGAAGCAACTTTCTGAGCAGATTCCGAGAAGCTTTCTACAGAATTTGTTGTTCTTTGCAGGTTTTCTGATATTTCCAAAGAGGATTTGTTAATGTCATTAACATTCTTAGAAATATTAAAAAGTGTAGCAGCGGATTCTACAGAAGCAGAGCTTAATTGCTGCGAATTAGTTGCCAAATTGTCACTTGTTTCAAGCACCTTTGCAATCATATCGCAGATACCTTCAAGCATATGATTAAAGCTTTCTGCAACACTCTGGAATTCATCCTTGCCACCAAAATTCAAACGAGCATTCAAATGTCCCTTTTCAGCCTCGGACATTGCATCAACAAGAAGCCCAAGAGGTCTTGATATACCATTTGAAATAAACATGGTGAAAAAGATGCAGAATACCAATATGCTGACCCCTACAGCCCAGGTAATGTAATTGAAAATCTTAATTACATCATCGACTCTTCTCTGAATCAAACTTTTTGATGTATCGTTCAAAGTTGAGCAAAGGCTGGCCAGCTTAGAAATAGCAGCGTTTTCCTTATCCCTGATATCTCGTAGCAATTCAGCTTTTCCAAGTCCTAATGAAGAAGTATTATTGGAAACAATAGCTTCCCCTAAGTCAAAAAACTCATTTAATGACGAGTCCGTAGACTTCTTAAAAGTAATTATATTAGAAGCTTTTTTGGTAAAGGGATTATCCAGAAAACCATCTATTTTATCTTTTGAAGTATATGCCTTGTCCTGTTCATCCTTATATGTTTTGATGACTTCTTCAATATCTTTCAGCTCTTCACCCCAAACAACAATATCAACCATCTGTGAAGCACTCAGAGCTATATTGTTCATGATTTCCTGAGAACTGAGAAAAACATCAGTGTAATTACCCTTCAAGAAATCAATATTGTCTTTGAGTTCAAACATATAATAGGTAGCGAGACCAATAAAGCCACCACAAAGAACTAAAATCAAAACTAAGCCAGAGATAATCTTTTTACTGATTGAAAGCATTTTCATTTTTCATATCTCCGTCTATTTTGATACTGCCGCAGGCAAAGAATAATAATGTGGTACAAAGATTTCTTGGAAGCGTCTTAAAGCAAAATCATCTGTCATTCCAGCTAAGTAGTCCACTAAGGTTCTATTAAAGCTTTGGTCTTCAGGTAATTTATGCTTTAAATTCTTCATCAATTCATCTGGATGATTATTATACCACTCTGCAATCTGTCTAAGAAGATTTTTTGATTTATTTACAGAAACATCTATTTCAGGTCTGACATAAACTTCCTTATAGAGGAATTGCTTTAAGGTTTCTGTGGCTTCGGCCATATCAGGACTCATTCTGATTAAATCACTATCATAGCTATTATCAATGATATTTTTTATCATTTTATGAATTCTGACAGAATGTCTGTCACCTAATAACCTGAGAGGTTCCTGTGGAAACTCTTCCTTTGAGATAACCCCTGCCCTTATTGAGTCATCCATATCGTGATTCAGGTAAGCAACCAAATCCGCAATACGAACAACCTGGGCTTCAACAGTCAATGGTTTGGAATCTTCAGATACAGTAGCAGAGCCTGTTTTACCTTTGCTATGCTTTAAGATTCCGTCAATTACTTCCTTAGTCAGATTCAAGCCTTCACCATTTTTTTCTAGTTTAGTCACAACTCTAACAGAATGACTAGCATGATGAAAACCTGTTTCGCTGATTTCATTCAGAACCGTTTCGCCTGCATGCCCAAATGGAGTATGCCCAAGGTCATGACCAAGTGCAATAGCCTCAGTAAGGTCTTCGTTTAAACCCAGACATCTGGAAATACATCTTGCGGTGCAGACAACTTCAAGTGTGTGAGTTAATCTAGTTCTGAAATGGTCATCAGTAGGAGACAGAAAAACCTGTGTTTTATGCTTAAGACGTCTGAATGATTCACAATGAATAATTCTGTCTACATCTCTCTGAAAGCATGTTCTTATATAACAGTCTTTTTCAGGGATTTCGCGACCTCTGCTTTGTCTGGCCAGACAAGCATGTTTGGATAAGGTCGCTGCTTCACTTTCTTCAAATGAAAGCCTTAATGTAGGGGTGCAGGTTATTCCGTCCATCAAAAATCCTAGAAATTAGTGTTTAATGCGCAACAATCTGATGTGGTTGCAAAGATAGCAACGATCAAAATAATAGCAATGCGCACATTTGCTCTGGTATTCTGGCTTATCGATCTTCATTGCATCGAAAGTCATACCAGTCATATTCCATTTACCAAAATAATCGGTACCAAAACACTTTGGAAGGTCTGGTTCCTTATTAGCATTTAAAGAAGATACTACTGGCTTCTGAGGAGCCATACCTGGTGTTCCAAGAGACATAATATCCCTCCATTAGATATATATTTAGAATAAATATAATACCACAATAGAGCAAACTTGCAATAGTAATTATTTAATGTGCCCCAAGACAGTCTTTATTCATTTTCAGCCTGAAATAATAATTCAGGGGTATTTAAGTTCCTGGTTATCCAAGAATCATCCACCAGCACATGATTTACACGTTCTGGAAACATCTGCATTACTGCTTTTGCACCCTTGTTCATGTCTATTATCCTGAATTTTTCTAAGCACCAGGAAGGGAAAATTGTTGGATGTCCTCGATGCTCTCCGTCAGATGGAACAGTAATCATGTCTGGTTGCTTTTTCCAGGCTTCGATAATGCTCTTTACAGTATTTTCTGATATCATTGGGTGATCTGTGGGCCAAAGCATGATAGCAGTATTTTTATCAACATGCTGTATTGCAAGTCTGATTGAGCTAAGAGGACCATCCTCAGGAGCAGGATTAACAACAAATATACCATTGCAAAACTCTGCTTTTTCTCTACCCTTTACATCGTTAGCCTGCCCGACAAATATTTTATCAGCTATATCAGAACCGCAGACTTCGAGCTTGTCTATAATATGACTTAAAAAAGTTTTTCCTTTAAGAATTACATGCTGCTTTGGCTGACCCATTCTCTTAGAATATCCAGCCATTAAAACGACAGAAACAAGCCTCATCAATTCAATTCCTTATTTAACCAATCAACGGCCTGCATTATATCTACAGTCTTCATGCAGCCCTTGTTTTTACACTTATCGCATTTGCCACGACAATCTGGCAGTTCAGGTTTAACAACAACTGAGTTGCTGCCGCGGGGGCCCCAGCGCTTAGGGGTCATTGCTTTTACAGGCGGGAAAAATGCGACACATGGAATGCCTACAGAAGCAGCTAAGTGCAATGGTCCTGTTGAACCACCTACAAATGCTTTACAATTTGCAAAAACACCAGCTAGCTTATCCATACCTGGAACATTCTTTAAAAAGAAGATTTTTCCGCTATCCTTTAAGGCTGCAAAAACTTCTTCCATCTTTTCTTCACCAGGACCCATGCTTACAATAACTGATTTACCGGATTTTATAAGCTGGGAAGCTATTTCAGCATACATTTCAGGAGTAATGTTATGAGCCGAGCCACCGTGACCTGGATGTACAATCACAGGCCCATCAACCAACCCAAGTTCTTCAAGCATAGCTTTGCCTTCGTCAATGAGCGATGCTTCCAAGTTAAAATGGTAAGGCTCATAAGCTATTTCCGGAACAATACCATCAAGCAAATCAAGATTGTATTCAAATTCATGTTTCTTATTATAAGAACGCTTCTGAATACGTCCATCATTAAGCATAAACTGGAAAATGTTTGAAGCACGACCTGTTCTGACAGGAATATTTGCTCTCCAGACGGCAACTATCGACCTCCCTGCTGGGTGAACAACTACAGCTCTGTCGAATTTGTGATCTTTAAATGTATTGCACAGTGCATTACTTAATAAACCAACTTCAAACTTAGAATCATCATCAAGAATTACTTCATCAATTTCCTTGCATAATCTAGCTATTGATTCAGTATATTTTCTGATATGTGCAACAATATGAGCTTCAGGAAAAGCTTTTCTTAATTCCCTGAAAACAGGCAAAGTCAGAATGAAATCACCAGCTCTGTCTGTTCTGGATACAAGTATGTTCATATGTCTTCAGATTCCTTCCAGTGGCTTATTCAAGCTTATCTTTTTCTTTCTTGGTAAATTCAATATCCTTTTCTGTAAAATCGCTCTGGCTATCTACATAAGCAGAATCAGGCATATACCACCACTGCTTATCAAAGTATTCCTTCAGTTCCTTATTCTTAAACACATGTCCGCGATGAGCATATGGCAGATTGTGAGCTACCTTTACATCAAAATCAGTTTTTACAACAGGAATAATATAGGTGAAATATCTGCTTCTATCATAAGTACAACCTATTTCCATATGTTCGCCCTTATCGTCAACTGTGTAATATAGATTTTCACAGGAGCTTATACAAAGTTCATCTTCACTTGTTGGCTTGTAATTAGTTTCATGCAAAGAGAAAGCACCATTTCTCAAAGTGAATTCATAATATGGAGTATCGTAATACATAGAAACTCGATTCTTGCCAGCGCCTTCAAGAAGCTTGATTTCAGCATTTGGGAAAACAGATTTTCTAATCATGAAATGCTTAGCTGTTTTGTCAGCACGAACGACAAGAGTAAAATCATCAATCTGCTTATTAGCCCATCTGACTGCTGGTGAAAGCTTATAATCAACAATAAATGCCTGGCCTACACCAAAAGAAGTGTCATAGCTATATGTATGAACAATCTTGTTTACGCCTGGCTTGAAGGTAGCGTCAAAATAATAAGCATAAGCATAGGACTCTATGAGGTTTCCATTTACAAGCATCTGGCCGTTGCTTTCTTCGAAGGCTTCACCGGCTGCCTTCCATTCATTCAGGTCGAATGGCTTGAATCCCTGTGGAGTATTCAATGGAACAACAGCATTCTTATAAGACACATTCTGGTCATTTACTTTTACTGAAAATGATTTTATGTATGGATGAATTCCCTTTGGATTGAACTGTATATCAGTGTTATATGGAGGATTTGCTTCAAAACCCATCACAACTTTTTTATCGTTATCAAGCTTATTAAAAAATTCGTAATAGACATTAACACTAGTAAAGCCATCATCTTGCAGAGAAATAGTTAGTATTTCCTTCTGAACAGAAATATCGTTTTCTGTGTCATCAGGAATCAACTGATTGCCCCTTACAAAAAATACACAGTCATTAGCAGAAGCTACACTTGCCACACAAATAAGAATGTATAATAAAACGAATATTTTCTTCATCTTTTACTCCTAATTTCGTGCATTATACCATATTTTAAAGAGATTAGGTATTATGATAAAGGATTAGGGGTTAGAGGTTAACGCATATAAAAAAACAACCGTCTACATAAGTAGGCGGTCGTCTTTTATTAGCTAATTAACTTAGTTAGCGGCTGGGGTTTCAGGAGCTGGTTCTGCAGCAGGAGCAGCAGGAGCAGCGGCCTTAGCAGCCTTAGCCTTAGACATGAGAGTGATAATACCGAATATTGCAGCGCCCATGAGAATGAAGAGACCAATGGCGAGCAATGGGCGGTAGAACAACCATGCAACAGCGATAACCAAGAGAGAGAGACCGAAAGCAAGGAGCTTGCTGATGATACCGCAACCAGCTTCAGCGATGTTGCCGAGGAATGGAAGAACGTCAGCAAGAACAGAGAGAGGCTTGAAGATAGCATTGAAACCAGCAGCCATAATACAGAAGCCAAGGATTCTGAGGAACCAAACCATCATGCCTTCAGACTGTTCATTAGAAGCAAATACATCCTTAGCAGCGAGGTTACCATTTCTGATATCCATATAGCTGAGGTCTTCGTCAATTTTGTATCTTTCAACTGCATTACCAACCTGCTTAGCGATAACAGTTACATCACATACTGGAGAATTTTCGTATTTGATTCTGATATCACCAATCTTTGGGTTAGATGGATTAGCCTGGTAAGCAACAACATTAACAGCGCCAGTTTCTACTACTGGAGTCTGAGCTACTGGCTGAGTGTTAGCTACAGTGTTCTGAACAGCAGTCTGAGCTACTGGCTGAGTGTTAGCTACAGTGTTCTGAACAGCAGTCTGAGCAGCAGCCTGAGTATCAGCTACAGCATTCTGAACAGCGGTCTGAGCAGCAGCCTGAGTATCAGCCTGAGTATCAGCTACAACATTCTGAACAGCAGTCTGAGCAGCAGCCTGAGTATCAGCTACAGCGTTCTGAACAGCGGTCTGAGCAGCAGCCTGAGTATCAGCCTGAGTATCAGCTACAACATTCTGAACAGCAGTC
>JAZUDR010000328.1:0-52257 GCA_045639725.1 Candidatus Avigastranaerophilus sp.
GAGCTATGAGCTATAAGCTATAAGCTATAAGCTATAAGCTATAAGCTATAAGCTATAAGCTATAAGCTATAAGCTATGAGCTATAAGCTATAAGCTATAAGCTATAAGCTATAAGCTATAAGCTATAAGCTATAAGCTACAAGCTATAAGCTATGAGCTATGAGCTATGAGCTATGAGCTATAAGCTATAAGCTATAAGCTATAAGCTATTAAGCTTCCTGCTTCAGGCTTCAAGCTTCAAGCTTTATTCTTCTTCTGGTTTGGTCTTTATGCTGCCAAACAGTTCAGTGCATTTCTTTCTTTGGGAAACAGTTAATTCAGGATACCATCGATACATCAGTTTGTTGGACATGAATTCTGCTGTAATAACAAAACCTTTTCTTGTCTCGATTGCGAACATGTCTGCGTCTTTCTTTGGTTTACTGAAAGCAAAACCGCGTTCTGCGCAGAATGATTGATAGAATTCACAACACTGCTGGAAGGTAGTCCCGACATTGATGTCACATTCACCAAACAATTCTCTGTTGGCATCGGTCAGACGTTCAGAATATGGTGGCATAGGAAGCACAACATCTACGCCTTTCATATCATAAATCATGATATTGCCTTTTGCTCTGAAAGATACATATCCAAAATAGCCAAGGCCACAGCAAAGGATGAAAAGTATAAGTGTATTTAAGGCAGCTCCGCCTTTTTTGTTAAAAAAACTATGCATGAATATCACCTCACGTAAAATGTATTATAATATCCATAAAAAGCAAGCATAAAAAAAGCCTGCCATAAAGGCAGGCTTCTTTATTGTCTTAATTACCAGCCAAGAACGTAAGCGAAAAGTAATGGAGCTACGATAGTGGCGTCAGATTCGATAATGAATCTTGGAGTATCTTTAGAAAGCTTACCCCAGGTAATCTTTTCATTTGGAACAGCACCGGAATAAGAACCATAAGAAGTGGTGCAGTCAGAAATCTGGCAGAAGTAAGCCCAAAGTGGAGTGCCCTTCCAACCAAGATCCTGTTCCATCATTGGAACGCAGCAGATTGGGAAATCGCCAGCAGTGCCGCCGCCAATCTGGAAGAAACCGCAGCCCTGACCGCCGCCGTTCTTTTTATACCAGTCGCAGAGGAACATCATGGTTTCGATACCATTCTTAATCATAGACTTAGAAGCATCGAATTCACCCTTAATGCAGTGTGCAGTGTAAATGTTTGCAGTAGTGCAGTCTTCCCAAGCTGGAACTAAAATCGGGATATTCTTTTCACAGGCAGCGAGAACCCAACTGTCCTTTGGATCTATTTCATAATACTTTTCAAGAACGCCGCTTCTGAGTAAGCGATAGATTACTTCCCAAGCGAAAAGTCTTTCGCCCTTAGCTTTCATATCGTTCCAAATGTCAACCAGATGGTCTTCAAGACGACGGAAAGCTTCTTCTTCTGGGATACAAGTATCAGTTACACGGTTATAGTGATTTTCAAGAAGCTTGTGTTCTTCTTCTGGAGTTAAGTCACGATAGTTTGGAACTCTGTAGTAGTGATTGTGAGCTACAAGGTTCATTACGTCTTCTTCGAGGTTGTTTGCAGAACAACATACGATAGAAATCTTATCCTGACGGATCATTTCAGCAAGTGAAAGACCGATTTCGGCAGTACTCATAGCACCAGCCATAGCAAGCATCATCTTGCCGCCCTTGTTGATGTGTTCATCATAAGCCTTAGCAGCGTCCATAAGTGCTGCAGAGTTAAAGTGGCGATAGTGATGACTAATGAATTGAGAAATAGGACCTTTGGCCATTACATTGTCTCCTATAAAAATAAACTATGTACGGCATAAAATTTCCGACTGTAAATTTATACAACTTAAAGGCTTTAAATGTCAAGAAAAGAATATTTCAGCAGTCTGCTGATTGGTTGCCGTAAACTGAATCAATTCTCGCGTAGCGACAAAAGTTCATACAGTGGGAATGTACGGTTAGTGCGACCCTTGATTGCCAAGCGTTCAATGAACTGCAGTTTTCCTGCGCCCTGTAAAAGTCTTATTGTGTATGGGCATATCAGAATGCCGGTATTCTGTGCTTTTACAGCCTGAAC
Source organism: Candidatus Avigastranaerophilus sp. (assembly GCA_045639725.1). GTDB lineage: Bacteria > Muiribacteriota > Ozemobacteria > Ozemobacterales > Ozemobacteraceae > RUG334. Next base: position 2,085 of record JAZUDR010000328.1, read on the forward strand.
TTTCAGACGGGCTGCAAGGTTTACCGGGTTACCAATAACAGTGTAGTCTAATTTTCCGTTTCTTGAGCCTATTTTGCCAGAAACAGCGTCACCAGAAGCTATACCCATTACTAATCTGAAACCGGGTATCTGATTCTTTAGTTTGTTGTTGATAGCCAGAGCCGTTCTGCATGCATTAAGCGCAAGTCTGTCATTGCTGGTTGTTTTTCTGAAGACTATCATTACTGTATCTTCAATCAGTTTGTCTATTTGGCCTTTATTATCTGTTGAAATCTCATCGATAGCGTCTACTAGTTTACCTATTACAGAGGTTATCGTTTCTGCGGGATACTGGCTTAATTCTTTTTCTCCTTTTAAAGCGCAGAATAGTATGCTGACAGGTATTCTTTCACCGCCTGGCTGTAATTGCATATCGCTATTTGAAATTTCATTAATGACATCTTGAGAAACATAGTTTGTCATTTTTTCCTTTTGAAGCAAAGCGTCAGTCATTTCGTTGAATGATTCACTCAGTGTTTCGAATTCATCACGTGATTTCCATTGGATTTTGTTTGTATAATCGCCTTGTCCGACCTTTTCGGCATTTTTTTTCAACTGCTTCAACGGTGTGATGATTATGCCGCCAAGAAGCAATGATAAAGCCAATATAAGAAGAAGCGTATATATAAGTATTTTATTTATGTCTACGGAATTGTCGGAAAGTGCATTGCCAGAAAGCTCTGCAACATTAAATACTATACTGTTCACTTGGCTTATATAGGTTCCGGAAATAACAGTGTCGCCCATATCCCATGTATGATTGTTTTTGGATATTACTAATTGATTTGCTTTTTCAATTACCATGTCTATAGGGAATCCGTTTGTCATAATTGTTTTGTCGAGACTTTGAAGCAAGCCATTTTCTGTTAATGGGAAAATAGCAGTTTTTATAGAATATTTGCCCATGCGTTTTTCTGAAAATAGGCTGGCTGAGCGCTTTCTTAATACATGCAGCAGATTTTCTGCCTCGAATTTAACTACTATGCTTCCTAAGGGTTTTGTTTCATTTGATGATCCTGTGAAAATAGGGAAGACAGAATATAGGGAATTGGGTTCTTCTGCGACTGATGAATAGATTTTACCAATGTTTGATATTATCAGACCCATTCCTTCGGGCGAAAAATTCAGGCTTTTTTCCAGTTTATCATATGAATTTATCCTGGAAAAATCTATCTTATCAAATGCTTTTTGAAGACCGAAATCTGCAAATCTTTTTACATCATGACTTAATGGGGAAAGAGTAGCATTGGGTTTATTGGTTATTAGATTTTCCTGATTGGAATTGTAGCAATAGGAAATTAATTCAGCGTCACTGTCTGGCAACCATTCTTTAAGTTTTTGAACCAGTTCCTCTTCACTTAGATTTATAATACTGCTTCTAAGATCTGCAATTGATAATTCCTTGTTGCTGATAAATGCTTCTATAGCTTTTTCTATTACTTTCAACTGAATTTGGGTATACTGCTGTATTTCATTTTTGTTGTATTCCTGTGTATGGTAATAATTGTAATATGCTGCAAGTCCGAATGATGTGAAGGGTATAAGGACTGCTGCCGAAATACAGATTATGACTCTTGTAAGAATTCTGATATTGCCAGTATAACCAAAGAAAGAAATATTTATCAGCGCAAAGCTTGATAATAAAATCAATAATAATAATGGGAATTTTAAATTGTTGATTGTTTCTCTCATCGGGTGCTGCAATGATTTTGCAGGAATTGTAATTTTAATCTTTGGAGAGATGCTTTTGAATTTATCTACGTTGAACGGATAATAAGTATCTTGTGTTATGTAACGGATAACTAATTCTTCAGAAAGCATGCTATATATTGATAACCCATACGACGGATCAAATTCATATTTGTAATATGCTGATTCCTGCTGTTCTCCAGAAGATACTTCCAGGCTTTTTATATACAACTCATCTGCACTATCCTGATTTGCTGTTTTTATTATTTCTTTTATTGATATGTCCTTGTTTTTGACTAAGAATAACATATAGTTCTGTTTGTTATCTTTGGTCATAAAGGCTTTAAAATACCCTGTCATTTTTTGCAGTTTTGATTTCCCTGAAAGAATAGGGGTTGCATGCTCAGGAATAATTGTTATTCCGCCAGCAGCCAATAAAAACTTTTGGAAATATGCATTATTTCGTTCTATGCTCTGAGAATCTGTTATTTGTGAGACTATGCTCTTCATGTATCCTTTTATAGAGGTTTTGGAATACATTCCTAACTCAGATTTCAATTCAGGATAAATGTAAGCGTCTAGTTTTTCGTTCTCATCATTGAAATAAAACAATGCTGTAATATTTGATTTAAGATGGCGGCTCAGTGAATTCGCTAAGGTATCAGCTGTAAAAGCAGAAGAAGCATATTCTGTATTTGGAAAACTTTTTAGCTTATGCTCAATATAATAATCTGTTGTCAGTTTTCTTTGATAATCGTTAATTTCATCAAATAATTGCATTTTGGCTTTTGATAAAATTCTTTTTTCACCTTCAGACAGAAATGCTTCTGAAACGGTATTCATTCCTAAGTAAGGCAGTATTATCAATAGCAGCCATATAGAAAATAATAGAAACTTATTGGAAGTAAGCTTTGCTTGGATTTTAATTTGTTCCTGAATGTTATTCAATGCTAAGCTCCCTATAAAAAACTTCCTGGTTATCTGCTGCTTCACAGACTTTAAGCTTGTCTGCAACACTTGCATAGGTGTTTTTATCTATGAAAATCTTGCTGGAAACAGCACTTTTGGTCTTTGTTTCCAAGGCTTCTGCTTCTTTAAGTATTGGGCCCATTAATAGAAACTCACGTCTTCTTGCTTTTTGGCCAGCGAAGCCTATCATGACACTACCGGTTGCAAGACCGATACCGTTTTCTATAGTAAATAATCCTTGTTTTGCACGTTCTTCATTGAATTGCTTAAGGCTTTCACGCATTTCCAGAGCAGCTTTACATGCATTTAATGCATGGTCAGGACTCTTTTCTTCGTAAAAGGCTGCTGATATGGCGTCACCAATTATTTTTTCTATTGAACCGCCATACTTGGTAATAGATTTTTCCATTAATGTAAAGTAATCATTCAATAAAGTTACAACTTCTTCTGGTTCGTTCTTTTCTGAAATAGTTGTGAAGCTTCTTATGTCAGAACTCAAAATAGTTACGTTTGCGCTTGTTATTGCATTGCCATCATGAGCCGCAAGACTGTTGTATAGCTTGTCGGAAACAAATCGTTTCAGTTTTTCGCGTTCGCAGAGTCCTTCAGCCATCTTATTAAATGAATCACTGAGTTCTTCCAGTTCATCGCCAGTTTCTATCTCAGTAATTGCATTGAAATGACCACGACCTATTTCTGTTACGAATTTAGTAAGAGCATTTATCGGAGCCAGCAGAGCACTTGCTAGAAGATCTGACAGAAGTGCTACAGCTAATATTGCATATAATATCAGTAGCAATGCAAACAATCTGTTAGAGAAAAAGACAGAATTGTTATCCGGTATTATTGCTACAGCAGCAAAAAGCATTGCACTGTCTGGTATGTAATACCATTTTTTTATTACAGTACCATTTGTGGTATGGCTTATCTCTGTATCAGAAGTCTTTTTTTCGACTGCCTTAGTAACTGCTTCTCTAAGATACTGATTATATGGATATGGGGCCTTCAATGGATATATTTCAGAATGTTCGACCTCTGTATGATTGAAAATGGCGTATTCGATGCAGGTGTTTCCTATTAGCTGTGATAAGAGTGACGGATGCTTTTCTATGACTGTTTTCCACAAAACCTTTCCAATTTCATAGATTCCTAAGGTCGATAATAGAACTGCATTAGCATTGTTCGGAGTTTGTGGATCTGACAATAGCATATATGAAAGCTTGTTGCTCAAGGATATGTTCTCACTGGGTATTATATAGCTTTCGCGCGCAAGAATATTTTTGCTGTTGTAAACCTTTGTATATGAGTCTGTATAGCTTGAAAGCAGCATATATTGCTCATTGTTCTTTTTGTTAAGTGGGCTGCTTTCATCAAGAATATGCATATCGCTCATCATTTTATACATATTAATGATTCTAGCTAATTTGGTTGAGAAACCATTATGGCTCTTAGAAAATTCCACCAAAAATCCTGATTTGTCTAATAGAAATGCATTTGCCATTGTTTCTGGCTTTTTTATACCTGGTATTACTTTATTTTCTTTTAAAGAACCAAAAAAGTAATCAGTCGTATTTTCATAATACATTTGAGCTATATAACGTTTGAATTCCAAGAACTCGGTATTGATGTCTATTGACAAATCATCCTTGAACTTATTGAAAAGTGCAAGTCTTTCATTCATCGCATTTTCTATACTGCTATTCTGGAGATTCTGTTCTTTTTCTGAAACTAGAATATAAATACACCATAAGCCGATAACCGGTATTACTACAGCAATTAAAACAATGGCTCTCACTTTGAGTGAAAGAAAAATCTGTGGATTAACGAAATGAAAAACACTATTCAGAAAGATTATTCCCAGCAATGCTATGACAACATATGTAATGACATTACAGTATTTCAGATAGATGAGAAAACTGTTGTTTAAGTCGCTTTTTGCGATGGAAACAGATATTGCATTGTTGTCTATGAATTCTTTGTATTTCTGATATTCTTCTGGGTTAAAAAGCTTATGACTTTCTATGCAGTTAGAGAAATAAGAGGGAAAAGGAATCTTATAGGTTATTGTATCTTTGTTCAGTTCCCAGATTGGAAATTTTATTGATTCTTTAATAATACTTCTAGTTATGGGTAATTCATTGCTTTCAGCTTTGCTATTGGTTATACATTCTAAGAATTTTGAAATTTGAATATCAGAGCTTTTTATGCATACAAAATATGTTCCGAGTATTTTTATCGTATTATTGCCTTCTCTTAAGATTAAGGGGCAATAATACTGATAAATATTCTGATTGCCATGATTGCAGGAAAATGAACTAAAACAAGTCTTAGGGTAGTTTAAATCTGAATTAAACAGGGTTAAGTATTTGGCACACTCAAACATAAATGCGTTGGAACGCGAACCTCTTATAAAATACTGGCTATTAATACTATTTAGTTTTTGGTTCAAATATTGCCAGTTTGATTTAAGCACAGGTAACACGGTTACAGATCTTGGCAGATACAAGTAATTCCTACCTAAGAATGCATTTATAAAATTGTTTTTATCAATGTCGTTTTTGAAAATATGGCTCGGATCATCTATTGCAATATCTGTAAAATCGTAATTACTACTAATAAATAAAAATGGTTCTATGCCATATTTCTCTTTTATAAAGCGCTTAGATTTTTCTATGAAATCTGATTTTATATAATCCGGCTCAGATTCCTCTGTAAAAGTGAATTTGAAATTGCGATTTTCTAAGTCGGGAAATTTAAGATATGTCTCAAGATCATTAAAAGCTTTTTTTACATATGATTCAGGCTTTAAATCATCCCGGAAATTATTCATTTCCCTGAGAAGACGTTCTTTTACCAGTTCTTCATTTATTGAGGACTGGCGTTCAGCAAGCCTATTGAAATAATCTCTTAAATATAATAGCGGAATAACTGATAAAATAAAAACAAAAAAGATTCCCAAAGTTTTTGAGAATCCTTTTTGTGTAATTTGCATTTGATTGTAAATGGCTTATTTCTTAGGTCTTACGTATTTCTTCATGAAACCGTTAAGATTAGAGAAGATACCCATAAGGATATTCACTTCACGCGCAGTTGGAGAAGAACGATGGAAGAATGCTCTTAAAACCTGGAATAAGTCATCCGGATTTACTAATGGCAGAAATTCGCACATGCTCAGAACACGGGTCATGTGGGCATATAACTTAGCAAGCTCATCAGTAGTTGCCGGCTGTTCCAATGGATCGTCAGCCTGAGCTTTCTTTAATGGAACTGGATTACCGAACTTCTGGAATAATTCATAAGCTATCAGTAATACAGCCTGAGAAAGGTTGAGAGAAGTGCACGCAGTATCTGTTACTACTCTCATGCAACCCATGCAGTGCTGTAGATCATCCTTGGTGAGACCCCATTCTTCGCGGCCGAACAGGATAGAAACCGGTCCCTGTGAAAGAACCTTTTCTATTCTTTCCAGACCTTCTTGGACTGTATAATTCGGTTCATGATATTCGCCACGTCTGTTAGCGGTTCCTAATACCAATACGCTTCCCTGAATTGCTTCGGGTATGGTCTGGAACACTTTTGCATTGTTCAGCAGTTCCTGTGAGTGCATTGCCATTTTTATTGCATCACTGTCTATTTCACAACCAGGTCTTACAAGACAAAGATTATGAAGACCAAAATTGTTCATTGCACGACAGGTAGAACCGATATTAAGTGGTCCCTGTGGTTCTACTAAAACAATACGTATATTATCCAACAGCAGATTCTGCTGTGGTTCTGGAAAATTTCTATCAGTCACTTTTTAACTCCAAAAAATGGGTATAAAAAATAGGCCCGCTCGGATTCGAACCGAGGACCCCCACCATGTCACGGTGGTGCTCTAACCAACTGAGCCACGAGCCTTTGAACAAATGCTATGATATCATCTCACACCTACTATGTCAATACCCTTTTTTATATATTATAGACTGTTGGCTTTTATATTTGAGGGTTTTGTGTTAAAATCAGCCTACTAATTGGAAGAGGCATTATTATGGACGACGAAAAAAAAGTTAACACAACTGAAGTAAACGCTGAAGAAAAGGTTCAGGCTGAAAATACTCAACAAAAGCCAGAGCAAGCCCCCAGGAATCCAGCTGATATAGAGCTGACTCCTGAAGAAATCAAGAAAAACCTTAAGAAGCGTTTGGTAAGTTCTAGTATTCTTATACTTCTGCTTATTCTTGTGAGCTCTTTTTTCTACGTTCATGGTGATACTATGTATTTTGAAGATACTCGTTTCCTGATGAATACTGCCTATACGATAAAAACTTATGGAATAAAAGGTTTTCTTGGAATGCAGGCCGCTTTCAAGAAAATACACCAGGTTGAAAATCTTACTTCCTTTTATCAGCAGGGTTCAGGGCTTTCTAGTTTAAATAAAACCGGTTCTTATGTTTATGACTTCAATAATAAGCAAAAACGTGACCTGCTCCGTGAAATTGCCATGGGAGCCAAGTTTATGTATGAAAACACCGATGGTTATTTTGACCCAAGCTTTGCTGCCCTTCATGAAATTTATGGTTTCCATACCCCTGATAAAATAGGAAGACTTCCAGATGATACAGAATTGGCAAACACTATGCTCAAGTGTGGCTATAACCATGTTTTACATATAGAAGGTGATAAACTGACTTTGAATTCCGGTTCAATGATTGACTTTGGCGGTATTGTTGGCGGGTATTCCATAATGTGCGCCAGAGCAATTCTTCAGGCATCTGGTTGTAAGGCATTCCTAATTGACGACGCCGGTGATATCTGGTTCGAAGGCGAAAAGCCGGATAAATCACCTTGGAAAATTGCAGTTAAAGACCCGCGTGGTGGCTCAAGCCTTGCGATGATTGTTTCCAAAACACCTCTGGCAATTTCTACATCTGGTAGCTACGAACGCTACGTAACAGTGAATGGCAAAAAATATGGACACATTATGGACCCAAAGACCGGTAAGCCGGCAGATTATTACGATTCTGTTACAGTTGTTTCTTTGGACCCAATCCAGAGCGACGTATTGAGCACAGCTTTATTTGCCATGCCACCGGAAAAAGCTTATAAATATGCCGAAGACAAAAATGTTGCAGCGTTATTTCTTGATACAAAAGGTGAAATTACTGTAAGCACCAAAGGTAAGCTGTATTTTTCTGATATAAAAGTAAAATGAACAATCAAAAGCAGTGGTGGGGAAAGGGCGATTCCCTGTTGATTCTCGGACTAGCCTTCATGGGCATGATAGCCTGGCTTGTAAGCCGTTTTGGTTTTGTCGGAGCTGATGCTTTTCTTATTAAAAGCAATAATAACGGAATAGAAACAATACAAACAGTAACCCTTGATTCAGACAAAACAATTACGGTAAAAGGCCAAATTGGCGAAATGCAGTTGGAATTTAAGCCCGATAAAGGAGCAAGAGTGGCTTCTTCGACCTGCCCGTGCCAGGTTTGTGTAAATTCAGGCTGGAGCAGGACTGAAGCTCTGATTTGCGTTCCAAATGGTATTATTATTCAGCCAAAATTGAATAATCAGAAACCCGATACGGCAGACGCGGTAACCAGATAATGGCTGAAGAAAAACGAAAACGTATAAAAGAGTTAACACTTACGGCGATTCTTATAGCATCGGCTACAGGCTTACAGATGCTGGAAGCGCCGCTTCCGAGAATACTGCCCTGGCTTAAGCTTGGATTGGCAAATGCTATAACTTTATATGCTATTATCAGGTTAGGCGGCTTGAAAGGTATTGTTATTGCTGCTTTGAGAACCTGTCTTGCGGCTTTTGTTCTGGGTAGCTTTTTATCACCGATACATATGCTTTCCTTTGCAGGAGCAGTATCTGCTGCTGTTGTGATGTTTTTAATGTCACATTTCTTGCCAAAGACATCTATTTGCATTATTAGTATATTTGGTGCTATAACAAGTAACATTGCACAGCTTATTGTTGTGCAGTTTATGTTTGCTTCTAATATGCCGCTATGGTTCCACCTGGCGCTTATTATATGGATAGGCATACCTTCGGGTATGATTGTCGGCAAAATAACACATGAACTTTTAAGGAGAACAGAATGACTGTTGCACTTCCAAAGATATATCTAGCCTCTAAATCACCGCGCCGTCACGAAATACTGCATGGTTTGCATATTCCCTTCGAATATATTGAGTCTCCTTATGAAGAAAAGATATCTGACGTTGCTGACCTGGTTCCGGAAGAAAAATCAGCTAAGCTTGCCAGCCTGAAGGCTATGTATGCTGCTAATGCTATGGAATCAGGCCTTATTATCGGTGCCGACACTATCGTTGTTGACGGCTCTGAAATCTTAGGCAAACCGAAGGATAGGGCAGATGCCAAGCGAATGTTGACCGAACTTTCTGGGAAAAGGCATCGTGTTATTACTGGTCTTTCTTTGGTTGATGCCGGCCAGAACAAGACTTATTCTCATTCTGAAATCACCTATGTTTACTTCAGAGAACTTTCAGAAAAGGATATCGAAACTTATCTTGATACTGATGAACCATATGATAAAGCAGGTGCCTACGGTATTCAGGGACATGCCGGTCTGTTTGTTGAAAAAATAGAAGGCTGTTATTTCAATGTTGTTGGTTTTCCGGTTGTTGCTTTTAATAATATAATGAAAGCAGCTGGTTATGACTTGGTTGATTTTATGAAATTAGGTGATAAGAAATGAAGATAGCTGTCTATCCAGGAAGCTTTGATCCATTTACCAATGGCCATCTTGATATTCTGAAGCGTGCTGCTTCATTGTTTGATCATGTAATTGTAGGTGTTCTTGTTAATCAGAGCAAGAACTGCCTTTTCTCTCCGGAAGAACGTGTTGATTTGATTCACGAAGTAACTAAAGATATTGAAAACGTCAGAGTTATTCATTTCAATGGATTGCTGGTTAATTTTTGTAAAAAGGTTGGGGCAAACGCTGTTATAAGAGGTCTTAGAGCCGTTTCTGACTATGAATATGAAGTTCAGTTGTTTGCGGCCAATTATCATTTGGAACCAACTGTTGAAACTGTTTTCTTGATGTCTCAGCCAAAGTATTCGTTCCTGAGCTCAAGTGTAGTAAAGGAAATAGCATATTATAACGGTGATATTGAGGATATGGTATCACCTGTTATTGCAGAAGCGATTAAAAACAAAATGAAGAAGTAAAAAAAGACCCGCTCAACTGAGCGGGCCTTTTTTTTTACTTCTTTGAATTTATAAATTCATCGTAGAATGGGCTGAGTTGACGGAGATTCTGGATAATCGGCGGTACAGTCTTTATTGTGTAGTCGATTTCTTCTTCTGTTGTGAACTTAGAAAGAGAGAATCTGCAGGAGCCGTGGGCATATGAGAATGGAATGCCCATTGCCATCAGAACGTGTGAAGGTTCAAGACTGCCGCTGGTGCATGCAGAACCGGAACTTGCTGCGATACCAGCCTTGCTGAGGTGCATCAGAATTGCTTCGCCTTCGATAAATTCAAAACCGATGTTTGTGGTATTGAACAATCTGCGTTCTTCGTCGCCGTTGATATGTGTGTAAGGAATAGCTTCTGTTAAGCCCTTCTGGAGTTTGTCACGAAGAGCACCAACTCTTACTGCTTCGTCAAACATTTCTTTTTTTGCATCAGCACAAGCCTGACCAAGACCAACAATGTATGGTACATTTTCAGTGCCTGCACGACGACCACTTTCCTGATGACCACCAATAATAAAAGGTGATACATGGAGGCCTTTTCTTACATAGAGAACACCAATTCCCTTTGGAGTATGGAGCTTATGACCAGAAAGTGAAAGCATATCAACATTCAGGGCTTTGAGGTCCATTGGCAGTTTGCCAGCGGCCTGAACTGCGTCTGTATGGAATACTACGCCATGTTCTTTAGCTATTGCGCCTATGTCACCAATTGGATTAATTGTGCCTGTTTCATTATTGGCTGTCATTATAGAAATCAAGGCGGTGTCTGGGGTGATAGCTTCTTTCAGTTCATCAAGACTGAGACGGCCTTGCTTGTTTACGCTAAGGTATGTTGCTTTATAGCCGTGATGCTTTTCCAGGTATTTGAATACATTCAGAACAGCGGGATGTTCAACCTTGGAGGTTATGATATGTTTCTTTTCTGGATGAGCTTCAAGGTAACCACGGATAGCATGGTTGTCTGATTCAGAACCACAGGATGTGAAGATGATTTCGTCTGGGTGTACATTAAAGAGGTCTGCAACTTTTTCGCGGGCTTCTTTTATATATTTTGCAACCTGACCACCAAAGAAGTGCATTGAGCTTGCATTACCGTAGAATTCTCCGAAGAATGGCATCATAGCTTCTCTTACTGATGGAGAAACCATGCTGGTTGCGTTATTATCAAGATAAACCTGCATATTACTTAGCCTCAATTACATTAATAGAAGCGTCAACTTCTTCACGAAGAGTTTTCTGTACAACTTCTTTAAGGGTTTCAAGAGCGTGTGGACAGCTTCCGCATGCACCGTGAAGCTTAACATAAACATCAGTGCCGTCCATGTCTTCCAATTCAATGTCGCCACCGTCATTGCGAAGCATTGGAGCAATCTTTTCTTCAATTACTGCAGAGACTAGCTTCATTCTCATAAGGTTAGACATTTTGGGCTTTGCTTCAGTTTCTTCTAATGCTGTGCCATTTACTTCTGCAAGAATGCGTTTGATATCGTTGTGGCACTTACCGCATTTACCACCGGCTTTTGTCCAGTTGGTTACTTCTTCAACGGTCTTCAGACCATGTTCTTTTACTATCTGGCGTATTTTATCTTCTTCAACCCAGAAGCACTGACATGTAATTTTTGCGTCTTCGTGTTCTGAGGAAACTTCTTCACCACGGTAGTTTGCAATAGCTGCTTCCAGAGCTTCCTTACCCATTACTGAGCAGTGCATTTTCTGCTGGGGAAGACCACCAAGATAGTCAGCTATCTGTTCGTTTGTTACTTTGAGGGCGTCTGTTATTGTTTTACCAATAATCAGTTCTGTTAGTGCAGAGGCACTAGCGATAGCACTTGCACAACCGAAGGTCTGGAACTTTGCTTTTTCTATTACTTCGGTTTCAGGATTGATTTTCAAAAACAGCTTAAGTGCGTCACCACAAGCAAGGGAACCAACCTGACCGATTGCGTTTGCATCATCAAGCTTCCCAGAATTTCTTGGGTTTTCGAAGTGATCAATTACTGTGTTTGTATAATCCCACATACGTATTCACCTTATATATAAATAGCCATATGGCCAAATTTGGAATCTTGATTATATCCTTATTTGTATAATACTTCAACTTAAATTTTATTGCTTCAGAATACCGCTACTATTATGGATTTCATATAGAAAGCGATTCAATTTTTTTTACCTTTAAAAAAATAAATTTGACAAAGAGTGTACACAGTGATATATTTACGCAACCTAAAAAGGTAAGCAAAAAAATGAAGAACTTAGCTAATACATTAAAAGCAATTTCAATCGCAGCATTAATGGTTCCGGCTATAAGCATGGAAGCTAACGCATCTGTACATTTCCACAGCGTAAAAGCAGGTGGATTTGTATCTCAGATGTCTTCTGCGGTAACTGAAGTTATTAATGTAAGACCTGAAAAGGAAGAAAAAGCAAAGTTCTTTAATACAACAGATGTAGCCTGCTCAAAAGTAGGTGCTGTTAAGACTTACACTATTAAGATTGTTGATAAGAAGCCAAGAAAGAAAGATAACTTCGAAATAAAAGGAGTTTATGACGATTCTGGCGATGCAACAGTCACAAGGTTTTTGAACAGACCAGTAAATGGCGTTCTGACCTCTGCCTTTGGTTATAGAATACATCCAAAGCGCAAAAGAAAACATTTCCACTCAGGCGTTGATCTTGCAGCAAAAAGCGGAACACCAATCGCTTGCGCCGGCTCAGGCAAGGTAGTATACGCTGGTTGGAAGTCAGGTTACGGTTACGTAATAATGGTTGACCATGGCCGTGGCTATGAAACCTTATACGCACACTGCTCAAAGTTGTCGGCTACAGTAGGGCAGACCGTAAGTGCAGGGAAGATTATTGCATATGTCGGTAGAACAGGCGTAGCAACAGGCCCGCACCTCCACTTCGAAGTAAGAAAGAATGGAGCCTATCAGAATCCAATGAGATATCTGAAGAATTAAAAAAATACCTCGGTAAAAACACCGAGGTATTTTTTTTGTTAATAAATGTTAAGTTTTTGCACTGTGCTTAAAAATTGAACAGCGTTGTTTGGCTTTGTTTATATTTGTTCAAGTATGTCTTAATTTGTTAAAAAACTGCTAATAATAAGATTGTGGCGGCCGATAAGTTTAATATCAAAATAAAATTATAAGTTGGTATTAAATATGCATAGTAATATGCGCGAAAATTATAAAGAAAGTAGTGCAACAAAAATGAACAACAAACAAGAAAACAGATATGAAGATTATGTAATGATCCGCACTGATTCCAAATCCCAGCTCGCAGTATGGATGAAACTCCCTCCACAGGGCAGATAAGTTATTTAAGATAGAGAGAATCTATCATGAGCCTTTTCTTATTTTATATGTTCCGACGTTATATTTCCCGTCGTAACGTAGCCTGATAGTTAATTTTTGGGCAAAATTTCAGTTAAACAATTCTGATACTTTATTAATGATTCCCAATAGAGGGAAAAGTGTACACACAAAACATGATGTGAAATTTTTGCACATAGTGTACGGTACAGAATTAAATCAGATTTCCAAATCCTCGTTTTTATTTTCGTCAGCTTCTGGAAGCTTAATCAATGTCTGTTTGTAAATCAAGTTTGAAATAAACATTCCTAGCAGACTGATAAATGCCCAGAATAATCCCTGGTCTATATAGTTTGTTCCATTTAATACTATAATAGGTGACCCTTGCTTCTTTTTAATGAGCATTGAAGGTTCTGCATCCTGATAGGCAAACTTAGAAACACCAACCCGTGTATAATCATCAAAATTACCCATTAACACTGTTAATGCATCATTGTTTGTAATTTGTTTGTGCTCGTCAGACTTGTAATTCTGATTTAGGAACAGGTCATAATTCTTCTGTATAAAACCGGATGTGGTTTCCTTGTGCATAACCATACCGTCAAATTCTCGGCCAAGTGACTTAAAAGCAGATATAGCAAGACTACAGCTTAGCATTAATACTACAACTGCAAAAATGCGGGCTTTTATAATTCCTGATCGATTATATTTTGTTTGTTCTTCCATATTTATAATGTATTACATAGAAGGATTGTAAGTCAATAGGGATACCAATACATACTAGCAAAGTATATGGCAGAACGGCCTGTCTGTCTTGGCATGAGCCAGCGGATATGGTAAGATATAGGCATGAAAGACGACATTATACTTATATCTGGATTCATGGGCGCTGGAAAGACTACCTTTGGAAGAAAACTGGCTTCTGATAAAGGTTATGCTTTTATCGACCTCGACAGCTATATTGAAGAACATGAATCAAAGTCTATTAAAGACATATTTGCCGAAAAAGGCGAAGCTCATTTCAGAGAGCTTGAAACAATTTCTTTTGCTGAAATAATTAAAAATACAACCGAAAAAACAGTTATTGCTCTCGGTGGCGGTTTTCCAATAAAGCCTGAAAATCGAGAGTTAATGAAAGCTCATACAACAATTTTCCTGAATACTCCACTAGAAAAAATAATAGAGCGCTTAAACAAATCAGAGATTGCTAAGCGCCCTATGCTTAACGATGATATAGAACGGTTAAAGGAGTTATATCGAAAACGCCTTCCTATCTATTCGAAAACAGCAGATATTATTTCTTCTTAGCCATATTCCAGTATACATCAAGCTGTTCGAGGGTTTTTCCTTCAAATCCGCCGTTTTTTTCAGCCATTTTTTCTACTGTGTCGAAACGCTTTACAAATTTATGGCCTGCATTTCTTAGACATTTTTCAGCATCAACACCAGCTAATCTTGCAACGTTGAGGGTTGCGAACAGCAAATCACCGATTTCTTCTTCGAGATTTTCTTTGTCACCTGATTTTAAAGCTTCTTCAACTTCCTTAGCTTCTTCCGGAACCTTTGGAAGTGCATCGAGAGCCTTAGGCCAATCAAAGCCTACGCTGGCAGCTATTTCTTGAATCTTGACAATAGAGGCAATGGCTGACTTGAAGTCTTCTGCTTCTTGCATTTTGTAGGTAAGTCTTGCTTTTTCTGCTTTTTCCTGGGCTTTTACTTTGCCCCACAGATCCATAACCTGGTCTGGACTGATTTTATTGTCAGCATTTTCGCCAAAAATATGGGGATGTCTGAATATTAGTTTTTCACAGATGTCGTGGGCAACGTCTGCCATGTCGAAAGTGCCGTTTTCATCAGCTATTTGCGCTGCCATAACAATTGTCATTAAAAGATCGCCAAGTTCTTCCTTTATGTGAAGTGTGTCACCAGCGTTCAAGGCTTCTACTGCTTCAGCGGCTTCTCCACCGACATGCTTGCCCATTGTGGCAATAGTCTGTTTTCTATCCCATGAACAGCCGTCTGGGGAACGCAAAATCTTCATTATATCTATAAGTCTGAGAAATTCTTTACTGATTTTAGCATTATCGCTCATTTTTAAGCTCCTGCCTTTGAAATTATTTAATGCTAGCAATTATATCAGAATTTGAGTGATTTTGCTTTCTCTATTGAGCTTCTTTTATTAAAAACTTGCACTTTGATATAGATTATGTGATACTTGATACTACTTTATGTATAGGAATGCTACTTTATATGTTAGAAAATGTTCAAAAATTATTAGAGGCTGGCGGACCATTAATGTATGTTCTTACACTAATTGGTCTTGTTGTGTTTTTTATTGGAATATACCAGCTTACTTGGCTTTTAGGCTTTAAACATAATCCCGAAACCTTTACAACGCAAAGAGGGGTACATGTCTGGGCAAATAAAGCTTTGGAAATGGCTAAGACAAGGACTGGCCTGCAGGGACTTTCTTTGATGGATTCCTTGGAAATCTGCTTTGCCCGCATGGAAGAAAGCTTATCTTGGCGAACTGTGGAGCTTCGTTTCTGTGCACAGGTTAGCACTCTGATTGGTTTCCTAGGTACAGTAACCGGTATGGTTAAGGTGTTTGATACTGTTGCTAAGATTGGTAAAGCTACACCTGCCGACTTGGCCGGGGGAATTCATGAAGCGTTGTTTACCACTGTTTACGGACTTATTATTGCCTTAATAGCGTGGTTCTTTGTACACGGTATTGAAATGTTTGTCAGGAAGCACATGAGAAATCTAGAGGTTTTGATTTTTTCTGAGCTTGATGCCAGTGAAAAAAGGCCAGAAAGCAAATAAAAATGAGCTTTAGACGAAAAAAAGAAAAAGAACAGTTCGCTTTGGATATGACAACTTGTTCTGATATTATATTCACTTTACTTCTGTTTTATATCCTTACTCAGAATTTTCTTCCGCAGACTACTTTGGAGTTGCCGGAGACTGTATCATCCGAGCAGACTGAGGCCCAGGAACAGATTAAGGTAGAAATAACAGAATCCGGTGATATTATCTGGAATGATGTGTCATATTCTGAAGAAAAGCTTGTAGAACAGATTTTACAAGCTTCTAATAATCAGGAAAAATCAGCTATCATGATTTTTGCCCAAAAAAAATCACCTGCCGGTGTATGTATTGAACTACTAGACAAGCTTAGAAATTCTGGCATAAAGAATGTTGTCTTTGCAGGGCAGGCCCCAAAACCTAGAGAAAATATTGCTAAATAGTTATATTACCCTTGGAAAGCTATGAAAATGTTGGGCTGTATACAGAAAACGGAATCGGTAAGGTTTATAGCAACTCTGTTGCTGAGCGTTTCTGCACAATTTATAATATGTACACTCTTGTGGAACTTTTGTTGCAGCAATGCCTCTTTGCCTGACAGAAAGCTGAACGTTCAGTTGATTATACCCTTTGAAGCTCCAGAAGAAATTCCTATACAGAAAAGCTTGCTGAAACATGATGAAGAAAAAATCGAAATGATTCAGAAGCTTCATGAATTTGAACAGATAATTCCTGAAAATCCCTTTGAACAGCCAATGAAGCTTGATAAACCTGTCATAATCGAAAAAACGAAACCTGAAGTTAAGAAAAAACAGGCTTTAAAGCAGGAGCCTGTCAAGCAGGTTGAGAAGTTGCCAGAAACTAAACCGATAAATCCTGTGCCTGAAAAGCCTAAGGATATTCAGACTTCTTTGCCCGAACCTACTAAGGCTGTGCAGGAAACAAAGGCGCCAGCGGTTACGAAACCTGTTCTAACGAAGGCTCAGCAAAATGAAAATACAAAATATCTGGCAAAGGTAATGCAGATTCTTGAAAAGAATAAAAGGTATTCTGAAGCAGCTAGAAAAAGGAATCTTGAGGGAAAAATAATTGTTGCCTTTGCAATAACCAGTGATGGAAAAACAGAGAAGGTAAAAGCTAAGACTACTAGTCCAAGAGAATTAGCTGATGCTGCTGAACAATTAATCAAGAGCGCAAAGCTTCCTGCACCGCCTTCAAGCTGGCCAGCCGGCTCTTTGGTTGAAATTCCAATAAATTATAAAATTAAATAAAAATTTTTTTGAACAGATTTTTTCTTAGCTATTTATACCCTATAGAAAAACAAAATGTTTTCTAGGAGGGTAACAATGGAAAATACAATATCTGATGCAATCATCGTAAGCCAAAATAAAGCTGCTAAGCGCTTCCCGGCCTGTTTGCTTGATGCAGATAATTACACTGCCGGTAAAGCAATTGTAGCTGTTATGTTCCTTTTCTCATGCATGTATTTCCTTTCCGGACTTTACCATTTCATTTGCTGGGAAAGCGGATGGTTCCTGCTCGAATTACTTACCAAGCCTTTCTATCTGTTGTATCATATTGGGGTTTTCACAATAATGTATTCTATTACATGGGCAACCTTTGATATTGAAACCTTCAAGGCCTGTGCTAAGAAATTTTTTGGGGTTGTTGCTGCAATAGTTTATGTTTGCTTGCCAGCAGACCTTGTTCCTGATTTCCTTCCTTTTGTAGGCCAGATTGACGACATGATTGCTGTAGCTTTCGGTATCTACAGCGCAGTGACAATGGGAAAAATTAAAAAGCCCAATGAATGAGATTGCGGGTTAGCCAAACAGCTTGTAATAATTTCTTATCTTATTCAGCAGCGGTTCCGGCGGTGATAATTTCTGTCTGGGCTTGCCGCTGCTTGTATCTATTATTAAGCTTTCCCGCACTGAAAGATTCTGGAAAGGACTTTTTTCTTCAGAGAAAAGACTATTTCCGAGAAAGTAGTTTTTATGGTTTTCTATTCCAAGTATATTTAATATTGTTGGGGTTAGTGCCAGCGAATTTCTGTTCTTTGCATCGAAATGCTGCGGGATTATTCCGTTCTTGTAAATAAGCAGCGGAACAGTATCCACGAATGAACCATGCTCGCTGCCAAAAGCCTTGTTGAAGTCTGGGGTTGGGTAGGTTGAGTGATCCGCAGTGAATATCAAAAGTGTATTGTCAAAATAATTTCTGGCTTTCATCTTCTTTATGAATTCACCAAACCAATGATCTTGATTGTAGAATTTATTTAAGCAGGCATCTTTTCCGTCCTTGTATTTTTCATGGGGACTATCAAGATAAACGTGTGTTCCTTGTATATAGGTGCAGATTAAAAATCTTTCATTAGCTTTTTCATATTTGTCAGCAGCTTTGAATAAAGCTTCATAAGTATCGCGGTCAGACTGTATTTCGGTAAGCTTTTCATCGATAATTACTTTCTGGAAGCTGAGCTTGGTAATCATTGAATTGAAGGCGTCATCTTTCAAATCAGGAGATACAAAGCAGGTTTTATAACCTTCCTTTTCTAATATCGTTTGCAGCATTGGTATTGAACTTAACTTAGGGTTCATGGCAATTCTATCGCCAATGTATATACCATTCTGTTGGTAGCCTGAAATCAGCTGGCCTCGAACGCCGCGGTAGGTTGGGGCAGTGTGGCAGAAGTAATTATCAACGCAGAAGCTGTTTCCTAAGAGTTCATAGGTATTAGGTGTTATGTCCGGTCTTATAACTCTTCTGCTTGTTCCTTCAGCAAAAATCAGGATAACATTGAAGCCTTTGGAATCAATCGGGCATTTGCCTGTAGAAATCCTATCTCTTTCAAATTCCTTGGCCATTTCAATATCGAAGAAGGTTTTGGAACTTAAAATAGTGTGTATTTCAATAATAGGCTCTCTAAGACTACTTATTGAAGGCAATAAAATTGATATCAGAACTATAAAAGCAGCGATAAAGCTGTTCCTGGTGCTTTTCTTTATAAAAGGGAAAAGAATGTTTGGTATCCAGAGAAAAAAGCAGAATATCAAACCTAATATTGCTTTTATGACAGAACTGGTCTCTATTTCGTTGTAGCTTGGAAGGTTAAATAGAGTTTCGGTGACTATGTAATCCGCGGTAAACATGTAGTTTACTAGCTGAAGAATAAAAATGCTAAGTATAATAAGGTTTAACGCCCTTATTAGATGGTTCTGATAAAGGAATGCAAGATTGATACATACAAGACTGGCTGTGAAGGATATAAAGAAACTAAGATTGAAACCATCATTGACAAAATAGATCATTGCTGTAATTGCAGTAATTTGTATCAATGATGATATTAGTATTGCTTGACGTTTTTTTTGCATGACTTAATGATACAACAATGTTATACAATTATAAACGAAAATCAGTCTGCAACTTTATGGTATAATACAATTATGCAATTAGCTTACTATCTATTAAAACTTATATCTATAATAGTTTTTGATGTTGTGGGAATAATAGGAGCGGTGGTTCCTGCTATTCCGGGGCCGCCTCTATGTCTGATAGGTCTGGTTATTGCATTCTTTGGCTTTCCCAATGCTGTATCAGTGACTTTTCTGATAGTCTCTATTGTTCTTTCTTTAATAGCTGCCGGCTTAGATTATTTGGCTCCAGCTTTGGCAACAAAATTCGGTGGTGGCTCTAAGTGGGCTGTATGGGGTTCAACAATAGGACTGATTATAGGCTTTTTCCTGCCACCCTTTGGTATAATATGGATTCCTTTGGTTTGCGCTTTTATAGGTGAACTTATTGCTAATTTCAAAGTTGGCAAAGCTTTTAAGGTTGCCTTTTTATCATTCTTGTCTTTTGTTGTAACAATTGGTTTCAAACTGCTAACCTGCGCAATTATTACCATTGGCTCTATAAAAGCGGCTTTCTAAGCATATTTTATGTTTGTTTGAAAAAAAATCAGAGTTGTGATATAGTAGCGCGGTAAGAAAATTTTGTTTTGTTGTCGATAGGTTTTATATGACGAATCAAACTTATTGGACAAAAAAACAAAGTCAGGAGCTTTTCGAACAGGCTCTGCGGCTCGAATCTGAAGGAAAAACAGAGGAAGCTGCTGCTGCCTATCGTAAGTCGTTGAACATTTGTCCGAAGAATGCTCAGGCTCTTTATAACCTAGGTATAGCTTATGCCACACTAGGCAAGATAGACCAGGCTATAAGTAGTTGGCGTAAAGCAATATGGCTCGAGCCTAATTTCAGGAACGAACTCGTAAGAGCTTTTGCAGTTGATGACGACAGGTCAGAAACAATAATCGGCGATGAATTTGATGGCTACGTATTGGAACAGGCTGCCTGACAAAAGCATTATAAGGAGTAAATAGTCATGGCATATTGCTGGGAAGTTTATCAGAATTCTAAATGTGAAAATTGCAAACATTACATTGCTTATCAGAACGGCACTTTAAAGCTCGAAGAAGTTAAAGACGTAGTAGTCGTAGACGAAGACTAATCATTTTATTAATAAAAAAACGCTGACGCAAAGTCAGCGTTTTTTTTTATGCATTATAAGTTTTGTAGGGTTGATTTTTTCAAAGAATATGGTAGATTAAATGTATGGATGATCTTAAGGTTCCCGTAACAATATTATTACTTATTCTTGCTGGTGCAGGCTATTTTTTCTATAACAAAAAGAACAACCCTACACCTAAGTTTAAGCCTACCAAAAATATTGTAGAAACTGTTCCTGAAAAATCAGAAGCAGACATAAAAGCAGAAAAGGTAGAAGCATTAGCTGCTTTAAAGAAACAGTCATCTGATGTTTTTAAATCAGGAGATTATACAGAAACCTTAAAGCTTATTGCTGGCAAAGAAGATAGCAATGATTATCAAATACAGAAAATGTTTGGCTATAGCTATGCAGCAGCAAAGGAATATGACAAAGCTATCGTAGCATTTGAAAAGGCTTTGAAGATATCAAAGATTCCTTCAGAGGGTTATTCCTTGGCTTATTTGTATGAAATCACAGGAAGATATGGGGCAGCGGCAGGATTATATGAAGAGCTGGCGTCTGCTGATTTGCCATCAAATCTCAGGCGTTCTGTTTTTGAAGGTATAGCCAGAATTTCAGCTCATTATCCAGAAAACAAGAACCTGTATAAATACACTCAGGAGTTGCTTGAAGACTGGCCCGATTCAAAGGACGGAGTCATTGCTCTTGCAAAGCTCATAAAAGAAAGAAAAGATTTTTCAGGAATAGATAAATTTGTCAACAAGACTTCAAAAACCTTCAGTAATGATTATGAATATAATTATGCTGTAGCACAGCTTTATGATGCTGCTGAAAATTACAAAGATGCTGTTACATATTACAAAAAATGTATAAAGCTGCAGCCGAGAGTGTATACTCCATTTATGGATTGCTACAATGCTCTTACTAAGGCTGGTAAGCCAGAAGCAGCAATCAAGGCATTGGAATATTTCCTGGAAAGCGGTCAGTCATATCCGACAACATATTTTAAGGCTGCTTTGGAAGCAAAGAGATTGAAACGCTATAAAACAGCCTTCAGATTTTATTTGAATGCAGTCTGCAACGATGTCAGACTGCAGGGAAAAGACGATGAAGGCTTGATGAGTGAAGCAGAAAAAGAGTATAAAGAACGTGGTACTGAATTAGACAAAACCTTTATAAATGCTTTTATTTGTTATATTAACGGTGATTGTCAGTATGCTGATTCAGAATTACAGCGAATCAAATCTGAAATAGAAAATTCTGTGTATAAAGAAGATTATGCTCTTGTTGTCAGAGAATGCAACAAGCTTCTTGCTAAGGATAAAAAGCGCGATGACGAAATCAAGGCTTATGAAGACCGCCTGAGAGCTGAAGAAGAGGCTAAATTGGCTAAAGAAAGAGCTGCTAAGGCGCAGGCAGCAAAGAATAATCAGGCTAATGTAACATCTGGCGGTTCCCAGTTGTCCGATAACGAATTGAAGATAAAGGCCCTTAAGGCTCCAAGCGATTATAATATTCAGCTTCAGACTGCTATGGATTTTTATGCACGCGGTAATCTGAAGGAAGCAAAGACGTTTTTCAAGAATGCTATGATGCTTAATTCAAAATCAGCTATTCCATATGTAGAAATGGCTAGAATCAACTCCATGGAAAATGATTATGAATCAGCAGAAAACAATATTGAAAAGGGTGTTAAACGTGACCCGAGCAACCCGGTAGCCTTAATTATGGCAGCCAATATTTTTATGAAGCAGAATAAGCTTCCTAAGGCTAAGGAATATGCTGAACAGGCAATGCAGGCCAACCCACTTGATTCTCAGGGGTTAATCATGCTTGCAAAGATAAATATACAGGAAAACAATGCTGCTAAGGCAAAAGAACTTGTAGATCAGGGACTTGCTACAGAAAAGAATAATGTACGCAGGGCCGAACTTCTAAGCTTGAAAAGACAGTTAGAAGGCAGATGATTTAAAGTAAATTTTTATTATTTTATTTTATAAAAGCCACAAATTCTCTTTTATTATGTTATAATTAAAATATATGTTTTACTATGTACACAATAAAGGAGTGTAATCATGAATAAAAAGCTTTTGATAGCACTTTGTGCTTTTGCTTTGATTAATACTTGTAATTATGCGCAGGATACAACAATAACTTCTGAAATGTCCTTAGAAGTCGAAGGCGCTGAAGCAGATGGATTCCGTGGCTCAAGTGCTAGCAGCGGTGACAAAAATTTCTTGGAAGACTGCGAATACAAACTTGATGAAAACTCCTTGATTTATAAAGATGCCGGTCAGGCTGTAGGTGGTGGAAATGTGGCTGTAGGTGCACCAAACATCACTTGGTCTGTTACAAAGAATGCTGAAAATGATAACGAAGATGATGAAGTAATTAGCTCTGCAAACACAAATAGCCAGACTAATTGCAGTAACTTCACTGATCCAGGTACTTATCAGGTACATAACTCTGGCGCTCGTCAGATTTCTGACGCAACTGGAGCAGGCGAAGGCGGTCTTGCTACTGCCAATCAGTCTATGGGTGTAGTAGTTCATGATGTTACTCCACCAGATGTTTGTATTGCTTTCCAGGAAGTAGCTGGTGATTCTAAGAATTGTAAATGCGAAGAAGAACTTGAAAAACAGATTCTTACGAAGATGGTTTCAAGTGCTGGTGCTCCATTTGTAACAAGCGTTGCCGATGTTGCTGACGAACCAACAAGTTATATTTTTGTTGATGAAGGAAGCAGCAGAAATCAGGCTCCTGCAAATAAGTCAGTAAGAATTACTCTTGCTGGTTCAATGTTTGATAAAGACGGTGCTGCAACTTTAAATAGCGCTGTTGCTCCAACTTCTACACTTAATGGCGGAGACAAGACTCGTTTGGCTTCTGTTTCATCAGATGAATCCAGTGCTTTCTCTGGTATTTATGTAAGACGTAATATACCTTTCTTTGTTCTTGTAAGAAGCATTGATAATGGCGATAAACGCAAGACTGTCGGTTCTACCGCTGCTGATGGTGTTTCCTATACTCTTAAGGATTCTACTGGTAAAGAAGTTGCAAAGGAAGAAGACGGTTCTTACATGTTCAGAGTTCAGAACTATCCTCGTGATAAGTATGCTGACCAGCCAGGCTACGTTTTTGAAGCCTCGGTAAAAGATGGCTCTGGCAATATGACTACTGTTAAATCTGATGTTTTCGTAGTAAATAACGAAGCTTCCTTTGAAAATTGATTCCTAGAGGGCAATTGAGAAATATGAAGAGTAAGCTTTTGTTGGCTATTGCCTTAGGGTTCGCTTTTAATTGTACTGTTTTCGCTGAAGGCGAAGCTACACCTTGGTCTGGTGGAGCGGAAAGACTTCCCTATGGACCTTCTATTCCAGCTCCATTGTATGATTTGACTATATCTGGCGAAGACGGTGGTCCTATTCCCGCAGAAGTAACTGAAGATGTTCCTATGGTTGTTACTGCTAATTCTGATATCTTCTATGAAACTCCTCCTGAAAAATCCTCAGATGGAAAAGAATTTTCTCAGGCTAGATGGGTCAGAAATAAAGCAAGCGCAATCTGGATTGTAGTAGATTGGGAGAATAATAAGAGCTACAATGCCATAAAGCCAGAAAATTTCGAACAGGAATTAGCTGCCAATCAGCAGGCTATAGTTCCTATGAATCCTACGGAAAAAGGCTCTTTGAACTGCCACGTATCAAGAAAAATGTCATATGTTGATTCTGAAAGTGGCGAAGAAAGAACAGTTTACGCTAACTCCAGCACAGCTGTTGCTTTTAAAGTAAAAGACATAACACCGCCAACCTGCGGCTTACAGATTTCTGTTGAAGATGGTTATTCTGGAACCTGCTATCCTGTGGAAAATCCACCAAACCATTATCCTTTGCCCAAGACTGCTGATGTTATATTCAGTGGTTCTTTGTTTGGGGCTACAGACGAAGATAGGTTGGTTCAGGGCTATGAACTTGGTGCTAATATGATTGTATCCAATGAAGATGGTTCTGTTACTCTTCCTAAGAATGCTGTAGTAACATTGAAGGTTGTTGGTGATGATAACTTCAAGCTTAACCCCGATAAGGTTAAATTTGGTGTTTGCGCCGGAGCTGGCGGAGAACCTACACCGGTTTCTCCAATAAACGAAGAAAAGATAGACTTCTCAACATTTGTAGTTCCGCAGAATCCATATTTCTATCTTGACGCAACGGATATGGCAGGAAATCGAGAAGTCCTTTTTATACCAATAAGTATTCAGTAATTTGTTTAAAAACACCTCTATAATAAAGAGGTGTTTTTTTATTGCTTATTGTGGTATTCTATTTGTATGCATTATCAAATAAGAAATAGAAAAGGTCTTGCTTTTGTAGAAGTAATGATTGCCTGTTTGATGCTGGCTGTCATTCTTCTGCCTATGTTTCATTTTCTTACCACTTCGGTTAAGGAAACAGAGAGGACCTATGCAGAAGTTATTGCTATTTCCAGAGCTAAGATGATAATGGATACTTTGCTTTATCAGGTCCCATGGCGTGCAATAAGACAAGGGAACCCATGCACAATAGAAGACCCTAAGGGCGAATCTGAAGCCATAGCCTTTTTTAAGGAAGTTATCCCGGATATTATGGGTGAAGGTTCTTCTGCTTCCTTGGATGGAAGATTCATTGGTGATGGAATTTATACCAGTGAAGCAGGCTTTAAGTTCAGAGCCAGAGTTAAGGTTGTTGACCTGGACCATGACGGCTTGGGAAGTCAGGAACTGTTTTTCACCGTAAGAACCAAGGGCGGTGACTATAAAGACTTTAAATTTAATGAAATCACTTCAAAAGACGCTGACGGCAAATATAATCTTGTGAAAAAGATTGTTGTTCAGGTTAAATGGAGTCTGAGCAAAGGCAAAGACCCACATGATGACCCGCATGCCAAGAGTATTTTTCTAGTCGGTTTCAAATCAAATCTGGAAGGTTGAGCATGATAAAGAATAATAAAAAAGGCATGGCAGTAGTTGTTGTATTGTTCTTTGCTTTTGCAATAGCAATAATCATGTTTTTTATGCTCCAGTCAAATACCAACCTGACTAACCAGACGAAGCAGACCTTGTATGAAATGCAGGCTAATTATCTCGCACAGTCTGCAATGCAATATGGCAAGCTTCAGATTTATCTTCTTCCAAAGGAAATTTACGAATACTATTCCAGCAATAGTGGCGCTTCGGATTGCTTTGACAAATGTGATTCTGATTATTTGCCACCATTGGCAATGTCTGCTTTTTATGATCCAAAAGGCAAATACGATTTGTTTGAAAACGACAAAGCACCTGACCTGGCATTTCCTTACGGTGGAAAATTCGCTATTACTAAGTGCGAATACATTCTTTCCAATGCCAATATGAAAATGGTTCAAGATAGCTATCGACTTGAAGTGGAAGCTTCTATTGCCCACGGACAGAAGAAAGAAAAATCTGATACCTTGTCAGAAGACTTTATTGTATCAAGATATACAGGGAGATAAATGATGATTGCTGCAAAGAAAAGAGGCTTCACTTTCATAGAAGTCTGCATGTCAATACTTATACTATCCCTTGTATTTGGTGTGGCGGCCGGAATAATGAGCTATTCACGCAAGGAATCAGAAAAGGGGCGATGGATTCAGCAGAGCCTCGGCATGCTTCGTAATGCAACAAGACAGATTGGTGACAAACTTAAGGAAAAGTCCTATCCGTCAACTCTGGTTGCTAATCGTTCTGCTACTGATGCTACAAAATTTAACCAGATTGTTATTTCTTTTAAAGAACGCCGTGAATACGACAGCACTGGTAGACTTAGATTCATGGAAGTTAATGATAGTAATATCTACGAAATCTTTGCTGCTACCAATGGTGGTTTAATTGCTCCTACTGATATGCAGATTCTATTGATGTATTTCCCCATATGTACACCGGAAAAAGACTTCCAGAGTGACTATACACCTGGTTTGATTACTTGGGTCAGATTCGTTCTTGAACCTGCAGCTGATTTTGAATATACAAAGCGTGGTAAAATCGTAATGGAAGAGTATGAAGCTAATTACGATACACGCGAATATGAAATTGCCAGAGCCTATAAGCTTGATGATCCTTTCAATATTGAAACAGCTAAGCTGAAGCGCCAGAAGGAAATAATCACAGATGTCAGTGGTGTTCAGATTAAGAGCTTTGAAATGAGCAGCTCAAGAGGTTCATACGTTGACTCAAAATCTGGTAGCCGCTCAGAAGATTTTAAGCAGATAAAGAATATCATAAATTTTAAAATTTACTGCACACATCCAAAGGACGACAAGGTCAAGATTACAGATACATGCTCTGTAACTGCCAATTCAGAAGTGATACCATTATAGCTGTCGGATTCTCAGACAGCTGGGTTAGGGACCTGTGCTTTTGTAATTATTAGACAACTCTAATGGGTTATAGCAAGGTCTGAAAGATATATAAGATTTTTTAATTTTTAGTTAAGAAAATCTTATCCCTATACGATAAAAAAGTATCTACAGTATAGGGAAGTCCATTTCATGAAACAGAAGCAAGTACACAATAGCGTTGATGATGAAGCATTAGAATTGATTCTTTGCAAAATTTCTTCCGCAGTATGTGAAACCGAACGCCTTAGCGACAATTTCAACGAACTCAAGAAACGTTACGTAAAAGCGTTAAGAGAGTTAGGCGTCGCCAATGAAACTAATGAGCTTCTGAGAGAAGAGATCAGAAACCTTAGATGCAGAGAAGCTGCTCTTATGGGACAGCTTAGGCAGAATACTGAAGTATTCGGTGAAGAAGAAGTTGACCTTAGAATGGTTAATTAATAGGTCATACCGAATATAAATCCACAGATTGCACTGAACAGTACAACAAAACCCAGGAAAGCGAATGCTTTCTTTTTCCCTACTATGGGGACAAGGGCAAGGATACTTGGTAGACTTACTGCAGGACCAGAGAGCAAAAGTGTTAAGGCTGGACCGGCATGCATACCATAATCCTTTAAGGTGGTTACAATGGTAACACCTACGATTGTACCAAAATACATCAGTGCTCCAAGAACTGAAGATACCAGATTACCTTGTATAGTGTTGTTTTCAAAGAAAGTTAGGAACTTTGTTAAGGGTACTTCTTTGCCAATGATACTGCATACAAAAATCCCACCAAGAACCTTTGGGAATATCATGATAAAAAGAGTGTAGGCTTTCTTTAGCCACAGTTGTATTTCGAATTTATCAAATATTTTTCTAGCCCATAGAGCAATAGCTATTATTTCGACAACAACAGTTGCAATTCGGCTGTAGAAGCCTGTTGTGATACCTATATAAGAAGTTGCCATGACAGTGTAGTCATCTAATAGACCTGTAGTAGAAAGCATCAGAAGAACCAGTAGGAAGAAGAATACTGCCAGTTGGCCGTCAGTATAATTTGTTTCTTCTTCGACAATGACATATTTCGATTGAATTGGCTTGTATTGCTGATCTGGAAAGCAAAGCTTCATGCAAAGGCCTATAACCATAGCACTCAATAAAACCGCAATTGCTCTTCCTATTAAAAATTTGCCACCTAGTAAACTCCATGTGTAGGAAAGTGCAATCAGATTCACTGCCGGAGCAGACATGAGGAAGGTAAAAGCTGGACCTACCCCTGCGCCTTGTTGCATAATACTGGTGAATATTGGAATAACACCGCATGAGCAGACTGTCAGGATACCACCTGATAGTGCTGCAACCGGATAAGATATTAACGGGTTTGCATTAGCGCCCATCAAACGTGTGATTCGTTCTTTATCCAGGAATATGGCAATTGCACCAGCTATTAAAAAAGCTGGGACCATACCTGATATAAGGTGTGTTCCAATAAATTCACCGCAACCTGCGAAGCCAGACCAGGTCCAGCCTAAGTGCAAATTGTTCAGTAAATCATGGAACTTTACAACGATGTCATTCAGAAATTCTATCATTTGGACTGTAATGCCAATTCTTTCTTAACCCAAAGTTCTACTTTTTCTTTTATGACTGGTTTGCCCATAGAATAGATTTTGTAGCCGAGGGCAACAACCGGAGTTGAATACAAGCCGAAATCAGCAGTTTCTGGTTCTCCGTCAATAAGGATTTTTATTTCTATATCATTAGGATACTTTTCTGCTATTTCTTTGCATATACGTTCTGTATCTGCACAGCTTGCACATTTGGTCTTACTTTTTATAACGGAAACCTTAAGCATGGTTTAATTTCCTTTCTCTTTTGTATCATCACCAGAGAACCATTCCTGCATAAGGATTCTTGAACGCAATTCTTCAAAGCTTGTTCTGAGCTTTGATACGCTCTGGTCTAACTGGTCTTTTGAATCATTTTTAGCTAATGACTGTGATATTGATTCTATTAACGCAGCAGTGCTTTTTGCGGCTGCAGCATCGTCTTCTGTAGTATATTTTACGAAGGCGTCAAGATCTGATTTCAGCTTTTCTAACTGTTTCTGGGCTTCTTGGGCAGACTTGCTTTCAATCATGCGCTGCAAATCATTCAGGTCGGCAGAGGTTGTAATGAAAATCTGCTTTTCATCGGTAATGCCGACAGCCTCAAAAAAGGTGCCAATGGTGTTGCTCAGTTCTAGGACATTGTTGTGAGCTTCAAGATACTGCTTGTTGTTTACAAGTTTTCGTATTTCACCTATTTTGCGAGCTGTTAAACTCATTTTTTCTCGCCACTGCTTGTCGTTCTTGGCTTCATCTGGTGGATTGGTCATATATTTCTTGGAAAATTCCAACCAGGCGTCTAAGGCGCCATTTACTTCTGTAGAATAATCTTCCTTAGGAGTGTATTTCAGAGCGGTGCCTAGAACAGTCATAGAATTCATGAATGAGCGTATTGTCTTTGAGAATTCGCTTGTTGGATTCTTTGCGGTTAAGAGCATTACAAGTGTGTCGTCGCAGGAATACACCGGTGCTGAGACGAGTAATGAGGCTGCTAATAATATATAAAAACTATTTCTGGTTAACTTGTTCATAAGTCAATTATATAAAATTAACTTATGAATATCAATATTAAAGAGTTTTAAGGTTGTCACCAGGAGATTACAATTGGTAGTGAACGGAGATTGGTAATGTGTGTAGAGCCTTGAGGCAGGCTAATGACAGATTGATTCAGGTCTATTGTTTCAGAAGCAGCATCATTAGATATCTGTATTTTTCCTGTTTGCTTAAAAAGACCTTGAATACTCTGGAAACTGCGATTCATTGGATGTATATTCAGCATCGGCACTGCTTCTATGTCATAAACTCCTTTTGAATATTCAAAAATGAATTCAGCAGGAATGAAGGTTATGTTTTTTATACGATTAGCAGTGCTTAATATTGGTGAGAAAAACTGCTTCTTCACTTCCGGAAAGTTTTGTAGATATACAAAGGCTTCTGACAATGGAATAAGCAGACCTTCTAATGCTTCAAGCTCTTCATTCTGCCCGGGTATGTCAAGGCTATTATAGTTATCTACTCTGCAGATTGCTTCTTGAAGGAGATTTGTAAGATTATGCTCTGATTCTCTTGTATGGTTTATATAGCTTTCCAGAAAACTCTTTGAACTTAAATAGATTTTATAGGTTTCTGAAGCTTTCAGTTCCATTTCGCTGTCGACTATGCTAAAACGCGGTTCTGGAGTAGCTTCGCTGGCTCCTATAATGAAGTCCTGATAATATGATAGTGGAATTTCGTTTAAGGGATTCGGATAAATCTCTTTAAGATTCTGTGACTGTTCCTTTGTTAGGTTCGTCACGCTTAATTTTTTACTTGTGCCGATATAGCCTTTTCTGGCTAAGGCCAATGCCAACTTGTCTTTTTCAGTATTCTGGAATTCAGAATTTAACTCTGTTAGGAAAAGATTAAATTCGTTTTTGTTATGAGGTGGTATATATCTGATTTTTTCATGAGTTGAGACTTCATTTCCTGATATCTGCCAAACCTTGAAGAGGGCTGGGCAACCTGCGAGTAATGGCTTTTGAAGAATCAGCGAAACAGTGCCGCCTTCTAAGTCCAGGTTAGAAAAATAGTGAAGCTTACCGTTCTGCCATATTTCGATCTGTCTATGGTCTGAATCTGGACAACCATAGGCTAACAATGTATCACCGCTTTGGCAGTTAAGATTAAAGATGTAGCCGCAGGTTTCGTTGTTGTCTTTATCTGAGCTATAGGTTGGTATAGTTTCCAGTGAGCTCAATTTCGGTTCAGAATCATTTCCCTTAACGTAAATAGAAATCTTTTGTTCGAAGCTGCCTGACTGAAATACAAAGGTATAAAAGCCTTCTGGTGATGCTGGATGTATTTCTGTTTCGAAATTTGCAAGACCAACAGAATCTGTTGTCACTACTCGATTCAGAGTTGTTAATCCTGACGGTGCAATAAGCTTGACTCTCACAGGAATCTTAAAAATGCTGAGACCATTCTTTTTATCAACAGAAGCTAATTTAAAGGAAACCTTGCTTCCAGCGCGAACCTGATTGGCTGGTGGCTGAACTACGATGGCTCTTTCCTTTTTTACAGGAATTTCACAGGTAAGAATCGGTTTATCGACTCTATTGTCTGGATAAAGAACAGCTTTTACTGTTGTATAATCTAATTCTGCTGGAAAATCACAGGAACAAGTGTATTTGCCTGGCATGGCAAAGGTAAGTGGAATCCTTGCTTCTCGTGTCGTTCCGTCTACCATCGGCATTATAAATTGTATACCTAGGTTTATTCGCGATTCAAATGTTCGCTGGCCGTCAATTTCCTTAAAGATATTTATAAGAAAATCCTGACGGATGCCTGGGGTAATATTGCCGTCTGTTGAAATAATAGCAGTATATAAATCAGCCGGCGAAATGTGCCGCCATGGGTCGTTTAACTGCATTGCTAAAAGACCGGCTATTATAATTGCTATTATTAATGAAATATTTTTGCCCATGGCCGAAAATTAGCATTTATTGATGTTAAAAGTCAATGGTATTGGAATGATTCATTTAATATGCTACTATTACTATTGTGAATAATGACAGTATAACAGTAACTATTGAACGTATAACCTTTGCAAATGAGCAGAACGGCTACCACGTATTAAAAGCCTCCGGGCGCGATTATCCGAATGGTGTAACGCTAGTCGGTAATTTTTGCATGATTCAGCCCGGTGAAGAAATAAAGGCTTATGGGACCTGGGCCTGTCACCCGACCTTTGGCATGCAATACCAGACCTCACATTATACTGTTCTTAAGCCCGCAACCTTGAAGGGAATAGAAAAATTTCTCGGCTCCGGTCTGATAAAAGGCATTGGGCCTGTAACAGCAAAAAGGCTTGTAAAAACCTTCGGCATTGATACGCTTGAAATTATAGAAAACCATCCTGAAAAACTGGCTGAATGTCCAGGCATCGGTCCAAACAAAGCAGACAAGATATCTCAGGGGTTCTTTTTGCATCGTTCAATTCAGGATATAATGGTCTTTCTGCAAGGCCATGGAATTTCAACAGCTTATGCCGCAAGGATATTTAAAAGGTATGATAAGGAAGCCATAAAAAAGGTTTCGGAGAATCCGTATATTCTTGCTGATGAAATACCTGGTATTGGTTTCAAGAAGGCAGACGACATTGCTGCCGAATTCGGTATTATTGGAAATGACCAGCGCCGTGTTACTGCAGGTATATTCTATACACTGAACTCTGTAAATAAAGACGGGCATCTCTTTTTGACAAGTGATGAGCTTTTTAAACTGTCTGGTGAGACATTGGGAATAACAGACGAGAATCTGGTTGCCAATGCATTGAATTCACTGGTGACTTCAAAAAAGATTATTTTAAGAGAGTATGATGACCGAAAACTTTATTATCTACCAAACAATTTTTACTCTGAAGCTAAGAGCGCCTTTTTTGTAAAACGTCTTGCTTCATGTGCTAGAAATATTCCGAGAGATCAACTGACTGCAGTCTTAGACCAGGCTATGGAGGCTCATGGCTTAAAATTGAGTGATATCCAGCAATTTGCCGTAGAAACTTCACTTACAAAGGGACTTGTTATTATTACTGGCGGCCCTGGAACTGGTAAGACAACTACCTTGAAGGCAGTTGTAATGGCTCACAAGGCCATGGGGCATAAGGTTCTTCTTGCTAGTCCTACAGGAAGAGCCGCTAAGAGATTGACAGAGGTTTCTGGTTTTGAGGCATCTACTATACATAGATTATTGAAGTATGACCATCAGATCCATGGCTTTAAGCATAACCATGAAAGCCCGTTAGATTGTGATGTTCTCGTTATAGACGAAGCATCAATGGTAGATATGAGCTTGTTCTATTCTGTTGTTCAAGCCGTTCCTCAAAGAGCTTCACTAGTGCTTGTGGGTGATGTTGACCAGCTTCCATCTGTTGGGGCAGGGCTTGTTCTTAATGAACTTATACGTTCTGGCATTGTGCCTACGGTCGTATTGAATACCATTTTCAGACAGGCAGAAACATCTGATATAATAAAGAATGCTCACCTTATCAATAAAGGGCAGATGCCTGTTCTTACAGTTCCTGACGGGAGAGCAAAGACAGATTGCTATTTTATTAGTGCAGACCCGGTTGATAAGGTAATCGATTTGTTAAAGAATGTCGTAGCAAAGAGTTTGCCGAAGAAATTCGGTTATGTTCCTATCAGAGATATTCAAGTGCTGACTCCAATGAATAGAGGTCCACTAGGCGCTGTTGCTCTGAATTCCGTGCTGCAGGGAATACTTAATCCGCCATCTCCTGAACGCGCTGAAATTCAGCATGCTGGCCGAGTGCTCAGGGTGGGGGACAAGGTTATTCAATTAAGGAACAATTATGACCTTGATGTATTCAATGGTGATATTGGGGTTATTACCGAAATAGACCCTGAAGAGCAGGAAGTTACTATCGATTTCCCTCAGGGGACGGTAGCTTTTCAGAGTGCTGATTTTGTAGATCTTGCTCATGCTTATGCTGTAACTATACATAAGTCACAGGGAAGCGAGTATCCTGCGGTTGTTATGATTGCGCACACCCAGCATTATATGATGCTTCAGCGCAACCTTGTATATACGGGTCTTACCAGAGCAAAGAAGACAATGGTTTTTCTAGGTACACAGAAGGCTATTAGTATAGCTGTGAACAACAATAAGATAAAAGCTCGCAATACTATTCTGGCTGAGCTGCTGAAGGAAGCTTGAAGCTTGAAGCCTGAAGCCTGAAGCTCGAAGCCTGAAGCTTGAAGCTTGAAGCCTCAAGCTCGAAGCTTGAAGCTGGAAGCTGGAAGCTGGAAGCCTGAAGCTTGAAGCTGGAAGCTTGAAGCTCGAAGCTGGAAGCCGGAAGCCTGAAGCTTGAAGCTTGAAGCTCGAAGCTGGAAGCCTGAAGCTTGAAGCTGGAAGCTTGAAGCTGGAAGCTGGAAGCTGGAAGCCTGAAGCTTGAAGCTCGAAGCCAAAAGCTAATGGCCAAAAGCGAAGTGCAACGAACTTTGACATCTACTTGTAAAATATATCAAGTTTTTTTGAAAAAAATTTTGAGCCCCCCTTGACGGTTTAGTATTTTATCAGTAAAATTAAATTAACAATGGTAAGGGTACACAAACCCATGACCCAAATTATAAGTTTAAATAAGTTTCATACTTGGGGGTATTATAAGATGAAAAGGGCAAAAGTTTTACTCTGCATGGTTCTTTCACTTCTCATGCTCGTAGACTACACTGTTTTCCAGCCTGCTCCAGCATTCGGTTCTATTAAGGAAAAGGTTCAGTCACTTGATAAGAAGAGTCTTCTTATTGGTGGCGCTGTAGGCGTTGCTGCTGGCGCTGGTATCGCACTTGCTGCTCCAGCTATTGGTGGCGCTGTTGCTAGTGCTGGTGGAATTGCTGGCGTTGGTTCAGCAATCGTTGGTGGCGTTGCTGCTATCGGCGGCGGTGTTCTTGGTGCTGTATCTGCATTCGCAGGTGCTATAGGTTCAGCTCTCGGTGCCGTAGGTGGCTTCATTGCTGGTATCTTCACTAGCCCACTCTTTATACCTGCATTAGTTGTTGTAGGTGCTTGTGTTGCTGGTTACTTCATCTACAAGAAATACAAAGAAAAGAAAGCAAAATCTGGCGCAGACGCTGCAGTTCTTCCAGAATCTGAAACTCTCACCATCACACCAGGTGACTATCAGATGTC
Organism: Candidatus Avigastranaerophilus sp.; assembly: GCA_045639725.1. Lineage (GTDB taxonomy): Bacteria > Muiribacteriota > Ozemobacteria > Ozemobacterales > Ozemobacteraceae > RUG334. The sequence goes on from JAZUDR010000328.1 coordinate 36,798, forward strand.
TAGCGTAATCCCAGCCGGCGAAGAAGAACCAATCAATGTTGGTGCTGGTTGCGAAATCATCACAATTGGTACTGCTGATTCTGTAACAGTATCTGATGATATTCCAGTTGCTGCTAGTCCAGAAACTGCTTCAACAAAACTCAGCGCTGCTGAAGAAGCTGATGCTTCTGGTGCTGTTACTACTACTGAAAGCAGATCTCTCAAAGCTGCTCATGATCGCTATATCGAAGCTTATCAGAGATATACTAACCTCGTAACTAACAGCGGTGGAGCTAACAGTAACGACGTTCAGGCTGCTCTTGAAGAATACAGAGAAGCTTATAACGAATATGAAACCCTTCGTGCTACTGGCGCTGTAAACAAGTAACATACCCATAAACTTATAAAGTATGAAAAATGCCACTCGTAAGAGTGGCATTTTTTTTTGCAATTTTAGTAAATATGTTATATAGTATATCCCTACAAAAAAAGAGGTTAGAAATGACAGAAAAATCTACATTGTGGAATACACTCGAAAGCAATCCTGCATATAGTAAATATCTAATGCGGGCATTTGAGCTTTACGAAAAAAGAAAAACTCCAGAAACACACGACGGGGTCAGCATGTTAGAGCATGCTGTTGGTCATTGTACTGACGTAAAAATAATCCAATACATGGCTGAGAACAAATTCTGGCATTGTAAGGGAGAGCCTTTTGATTTTGCCATAGCGGCTACTGCTATTCTTAATCCAAATGAAAAGATTCTGGAATATCTTATTACTCAGGGACTTTGTTTGGAAGAAGATAAAGAACATGGCTGCGGTCCTTTACACATTGCCTGCGCAGATAACAGCAATCCAAAAGTTATAAAAACAATCATAAATGCTGGTGCTGATATAAATCTACGTGAAACAGAAACTGGTGTTACGCCATTTCTTATGGCTGCTTCCAAAAATAATAATCCAGAGATCCTTAAGGTTTTGAAAAAAGCCGGTGCAGATATATTCGCAAAGACCAATGATGGTAAGAGTGCTTTACATATTGCAGCCAAAGAAAATAATAATGCAGAAATACTTGAAACATTAATAAGCTTTGGTCTAGATGTTAACGAAGAAGACAATGCTGGTTGTACACCATTTATGTATGGTGTTACCAGACCAAATGCTGAAATATTTAAAACCTTGATAAAGCATGGCGCACACCTTATTGTGAAGGATAAGCTTGGCCAAAGCCCGTTATTCTATGCTGCTTATTTGAATACAAATCCGTTAGTTGTCAGGACAATGCTTAGAATAGGTTATCCTGTTAACGAAAAGAATATTGAAGGCAGAACACCTTTGATGTATTCCAGTCTGAATGTTAATGATGAGATAGCTGGAATTCTCATAGATAACGGTGCCGATGTTAATGAAGTAGACGCAACCGGCAAAAAAGCTTATTGCTATGTTCTTGAGCAGACACAGAGTACAAAGATAGTTAAAAAGATGGCTGCATTGAGCAATTTTGCCAATGACGAGCATGTAAGATGGCTGTTTTTAGCTGCTGTTGCCGGTTATAATAATTTGCCAATGCTGAAATACGTTTTAAAGCTTGGCGCTGATATTAATACTAAGAATTCTGATAATCGCTCTGTATTGCATTTTGCGGCATCTTCAAGTGTAAATCCAAAGGTATTGCAGTTCTTGGTTAAGTCTGGTCTCGATGTGAATGCACTGGACGATATCAAGGCTACCCCTTTCCTTTATGCTGCCAGAGGAAATCAGTCTCCAGAAGCTTTAATGACATTGCTTCAACTAGGTGCTGACCCACATATTACCCATAATGACAAACGCAGCGCTTTGCATATTGCCTGCGAACAGAATCCGTCATTAGCCACAGTTGAATTCCTGGTAAAGTCAGGCCTGTTTAATATTAACGAAAAAGACTCCCTTGGATTTTCACCGTTCCTTTATTCAACAGCGAATCCTAATCTGGATGTTATGAAGATGCTGGTTAAAAATGGTGCGGACACCAAGGCTACAGATAGCGAAGGCTGCAATGCTTTGTGCGTAGCTGGTAGTAATGCACATTCCCCAGAGTTTATTGATTATCTTGTTGATGAATTGAAGCTTCCTATCAGGTCTAAGGGGAAAAATGGCTACGATTCAATATATTATTGTGCTTTCAATAACTGTTCTGTAGAGGTTTTGGACCGACTTGTTGTACATGGAGCTGAGCTTTACAGATTCTATCAGAACGGTATGAATCTATTGATGATTGCCTCAAGATTCAATATGAATCCTGAGATTGTAAGGTATCTTGTTAAGACAGCAAGGATAAATGTTAATCTGCGCTCACGTGAACCTGAAGGCGAAGATGAAATAGCTCCTGATGAAGTAAAAGCAGAAGTTATAAAACAGCTTGAAGCAGAGGCAGAAGCTGAAGAACTGAAGAATAAAAAGTATGTACCTTATAGGGATACATACAAAAAGGGTACAACAGCAATAATGCACGCTGCCTGCAATATTAATATTGAAATACTGGAAACTTTAATTGGGCTTGGAGCAAATATTCATGACCACGATAAGGCTGGTCGTGACCTACTTAATTATGCTGCGGGCTCAAATGAAAACCCGATAATTCCGAAGATACTTATTTCTAAGTATGGTTTCAGAACTAATCGTAGAGACGAAAACGAGGCAACAGCAGTTTTTGATGCTGCCATGAATCCGAACGTCGAAACGATGCAAAGCATTCTTGAATATGGCGGTGATTTGTATATTCAGGCTGCTGGTGGTGTTACTCCATTAATGATAGCTTCTATAGTAAACCCGAATCCTGAAATGATTAAGTTTTTATTGGAACAGGGACTTTCGGTTCATGATAGCGATGACAGTGGCATGACTCCATTGCTTCACGCTGCTGCTACCAATGAAAATCCAGAGGTTTGCGAAGTTTTGATAGCCGCTGGTGCAAGTATATATGATGAAAACTCTCAGGGCAGTAATGCCGTAGCTCTTGCCAGATCTAATCCAAATCCGGCTATATATCACACTATCATGAAGTATGCTTCAATGAATGTTGCACCAAAAGAAGACCACGAAGACGTCGTAGTTAATTAAATTGATTAGATTTTGCGTTGTTATCGGATATTGGCGCTATTTCCTAATTGAAAATTGAGAATTGAGGATTGAGAATTATTGGTATTATGCATTAATTCTTGTCGGCTAGGCGGAAATAGGTGCAGACAGTGGCGCCGTAGGTGCGTTCGTCTAGGAGCTTGTAGTCTGGGTTTTCTTCAATGCCGATTATGTCTTTTTTCTGACGTTCTATAATGAATAGAGTATCGTGCGTGAACAGCGGGCATTGTGGAATATATTTCAGAACTGGGTCTAACAAGCCTTTAAGATAAGGCGGGTCAATAAATACTATATCAAATGGTTCAAGAGTAGCTGTTTCCATGAACTTCATAACGTCCATGCAGAATACTTCGCCCCTGTCATCCAGCTTGCACATAACAAGGTTTTCTTTTATCGTCTTTGCACATTCTCTGGACATATCGACAAAGGCGCCATAACTTCCGCCACGGCTCAGGCCTTCGATGCCCAGATTCCCAGAACCGGCAAAAAGGTCTAGAAAACGGGCTCCGTCAACTAGAGAGGCAATAATATTAAAGGTAGAGCCTTTGACTTTATCCATTGCTGGACGAGTCTGACCACCACCTGGCATTTTAAGAATTCTTCCTTTGGCACTGCCGGTAATAACACGCATGATTAATTAACCACCTTCCATAAAGGTTTTATAGGACTCACCAAAGGAGCGGACCATCTGCTGATGGAACCAATCTCGAACCTCTGCTGGGTCGATTGTAAGTATTTCAAAAGCACGCTTTCTGGCGTTTTCTACAAGCTTTTGAGGTATTCTATGAGAGAAGCAAGGGTGACCTAGACCACTCTGGCGGGTTCCGACCAGGTCTCCAGGGCCTCTGAGCTTGAGATCTTCCATAGAAAGCTCGAAGCCGTCATTGGTTGATGCTAGAACATCTAGCCTTTCAGCATTTTCATCATTATGAGAAATGAGTATGCAGTGCGAAGCATCGGCACCGCGACCAACCCTGCCTCTAAGCTGATGAAGCTGTGAAAGACCGAAACAGTCTGCGTTTTCAATAATCATTAATGTAGCATTAGGATTATCTACACCAACTTCTACGACTGTGGTTGCAATAAGAATCTGCAACTGGCGGTCCTTGAAGCTTTGCATGACCATTTCTTTTTCATCCCAAGTCTGGGCACCTGTAAGAGTAGCATAAGTTGCCTCCGGAAGCAAATCGCTGACTCTGTCGGCTGCTTCCTCGACGGAAACCCAGTCTCTTTCATCAGAAAGCTCAATTAAAGGGCAGACTATGTATACCTGGTTTCCTGCTGCAAGAGTAGCCTCTATGTCAGGAACTACAGATTTAAAGCTTCGTTCAATCCTAGTGGCGACAGGTGTTCTGCCGGGAGGCATTTCATTGATGATGCTTGTATCCATATCGCCAAAAATTGTCAGGGAAAGGGTTCTCGGAATTGGTGTGGCAGACAGAAGCAACTGGTTTGGGTTACTTCCTTTGTTGAAAAGTAGTCTTCTGTGGTTGACTCCGAAACGTTGCTGCTCATCAATGATACAATAGCCTAATTCTCTAAATTTTACATTTTCAGAGAACATGGCATGGGTTCCGAATACAAATGTTGCTGCGCCGGTTGCTATTAAATCATTGGCTAGGCGCTTTTCTGCTGTTTTCTGACTGCCAGTTATGATGACTGCCTTATCAGCAAACTGTGGGAAGAATTTCTTGAAGTTGATTAGGTGCTGTCTTGCCAATATTTCTGTGGGAGCCATGAATGCGCACTGATAGCCAGGTGCCAGTTCAAGACAGAAATGGAGCATTGAAAGGAACGCAACTAATGTTTTACCAGAACCTACATCTCCCTGAAGAAGACGGTTCATTGGTGGTCTTGCTTTATCTTCTTTTTCAACAGGAGTTAGATTATTTTTAAGGTCAGCCACTATTTCACTTAAAGCCTCTGTCTGACCGTTGGTAAGATTGAACGGCAGCGGGTAGGGCGATTCAAAACGTGGTGGCTTGTTCGAATCAGGCATTGTCAGGTAGCCAGTAAGATGTTCACGACGCTTTAAAACGCCAATCTGGAAAAGAACCTGATCAAAAAATGCCAGAGTAAATTTGGCCTTCTGGAGGGTTTCTTCGGTATGTGGCCTGTGAATTTCGGCTATGGCTTCAATGATTTTATCAAAGGCTGTGCCTCTTAATGCGCCAGGTAAGGAATTTTCCCAGTCAATATTGTCGAGAAGCTGTGCTATTAGCTTACGAAGACCGAGAGGTGAAATATGTGCTTCTGCCAGTCTTGCGTTAGATGGATAAATAGGGGTCAGAACATCTGCACGCTGGCCGTTGGCTTCTTCAATTCTTTCTACTTCTGGATTATTGATAATCAGGTTGTTTCCAACCTTGCCAATGGTGCCAAATACCCAGTATTCAACGTTTGGTAGTAACTGTTTGGTCAGATATGTTCTATTGAACCACTTTGCAGAAATCTTACCGGTTTTGTCATGAAAATTAGCTGTAATTACGGTGAGTCCGCGGCGGGCAAAAGCTGATTTTATGGAATCTAGAGTTACACGAAGCAAGCACATTTTTCCGTTTTCAATCATTGAAACAGGTGTTGCTTTGCGGCGGTCTTGATATTTTGTAGGGTAGAATCTCAGGATATCAAAAACACATTGACATCCTGCTTTATTAAGTGCTTCAGCCTTTTTGGGACCAACACCGGCAATATTTCCTACCGGATCGTCCAATACAATTTTTGTATTCTTTACAGCTCTTGCCATTTATCTTTCTGGTTCTGTGTAACCAAGTGCTGTCTTGGTAAATACATAACCCTTCAGGACCTGTTTGATGGCATTTTCCTGTTGAGGTGCCTGAGAACACATCTTCAAGGTTAAATCCATAGCGTTGAAGGCTTCCTGAGGCCTGTTGGTGTAATTATAGCAATAGGCAAGAAGTATGCTGGCTTCTACGTCTACAGGTGAAATATCAAGAGCTTTTTCCAATACGACAATGGCTTCATCAAACTGGTGAAGCTGCATGTGAAGAGCTGCAAGTTTCTGGTAAATAACAGGGTTACGAGGTGAAAGATCTGCAGCTCTTGTCAAAAGCTTAATACTGTCACTGTATTTGCCTGCAATCTGATAAATCTGAGCAAGAAGCAGGTATGCGCCAAGAATCTTCGGATAAATGCTAAGAGCCTTAACAAGATACTGGAGAGAGGTTTCGTATTTACGTGCGCAGAAATAAATAGTTCCGAGGTTGAAGAGTGCTTTAACGATGTTAGGATTAACTTCAAGAGCGTCCTTATACAATCTTGCAGCTTCGTTATTGCGCTTAAGCATGAACAGCATGTTAGCATGTGCAAGCAGTGCTTTGACATGTTTCGGTGATTTCAGATGGATAGCATTGAATATTTCTTCTGCTTCGTCATATTCCTTGTTAGCAATGTAATCGGCTGCCTGTGTAAGTTCTTCGGCAAAGCTGTTATCGGGAAGAATTTCATTACTGATAAGAACAGTCTTCGGAGCTTCGTCCTGGCTCTGGTCAATCGGTGAATCTTCTTTGGTTGCTTCACGGGTTGCTGGAAGCTGTTGCGGCTTAGCTGGTTCTATGGCAGCTTTTGTTTCAGGAGCACTAGCTTCTGGTGCAACTTCTGCAGTTTCTTCTGCATTGAGCTTGTTGATTTCATCAGGATTTTCAATCAGTTCAGCAATGATATTGTTGATTGAATCTGACATCTGGTCATCGTTGCTGATTTCCTTACCGATTTCGCCTAGAACGAAGGTTGCAGATTGGATAAGCTTCTTGTCGTTGCTCTTAAAGAAGCCGCGAAGATTATCTAATACAGAATATTCACCCCAGATCCAGAGGGTTCTGATGGCAGTGCTCTTTACACGGTTGTCATCATGGCTCAGTAAATATTTGAGGCGGCCTAAGAGTGAATTGTCAGGCTTTTTGCAAAGCTTAACAAGTGCGTCAATAGTATTGGAAATAACACGTGGGTCTTCGCTGCTAAGGTAATTAGATATTACTGGAACAGCTTCTTCCTTGCCAAGCTGACCTAAGCAGGAAATACATGTTGCCTGAACAATGTGGTTTTCTTCATTGGGAAGGTGATTAGCGATGTGTTCGTAAGCAACACCGGGAGCACATCTTGTTAATGACTGAATTGCTTCAACACGGACGTCGAAGTTGGGGTCATTAAGCATTGGAATAAGGTTTGGTGTTGCTTCAGAGAGTTCTATCTTTCTGATTGCATTTGCTGCATTTCTTCTAACATCGGAATCTTCATCCTTAAGGGCTCTTGAAAGAAGGTGGATGAACTTCGGATCATTGATTTCACCAATTGCATAGGCTGCAGATGCACGATACCATTTGTCACCATGCTCAAGCATTTCAGTGAGAGTTTCGGTAACGTCGAAATCGCCATATTTCCAGATGGCCTTTGCAACATTTGCTCTGACACGATTGTTGGGGTCTTCAAGGTAAGGCTGAAGAATACCAACAATAGAACCTGATTTTATACCTTCAATAGCTTCGATTGCATTTGCTCTGACACGGGGGTCTTCATCGCGAAGTGCACCCTGGAAAACAGGCATGAGCTTGTCGCTGGCCATCATTCCTAAAGCCATAATAACAGAAGCTCTGATACGGGCATTCTTTTCATTGGCATAAAGTCGCTTTAAAAGACTGTTAGCCATCCAGTTCTTAATTTTGCCGAGAGCAATGATTGCGCCAATAATGGAATCTTCTTCAAAGAAGATAAGGGCATCGTCTACGATGTTTTCCTTGTCTGCAGAGTGGAGATTCGAATCAATATAATTGTTGAGGGCTTCCATCAGGATGTCGAATGCTTCAGGATTTTCCATCATACCCAAAGCGCGGGCGGCATTGAAACGAACTTCCTGACTCGGATCTTTGAGCGCGTTAATTAAAAGCTTTACTGATTTGCTGGAATCAATGTTGCCAAGTGCAAGGGCCATAAAGTCCTGCATATTGTCACTTTCATAGGTTTCAAGCAAAAAGTCTGTGGCTTTTTCGCCCTTGAATTTTGAGAGAGCGATAGCTGATTCACGGCGCTGGTTATAATCACCAGCTAAAAAGTTGTGTATAAGCTTTGCTAATAATGGTTTTATATTGTTAACAACAATCTGATTGGCTTCCATGAAGATACCCTCTTATTACTTGGTGCAACTAATATATCAAAGATTTAGCTAGTAATAAAGAACTACTTTGTGAATAATTCTAAAGTAATTAATTAAATTTACTTAATCTGAATGTTTGATAAAAGACTGCATAAATAATCGGCTATAGATAATAAGATTATTAGAGGTCTTCGGCTTGGTTTTATGCTTTTTATAAGGTTGTTTTCAGTTTGTTTTTTTTGCCGGGAAAGTATGCTATACTAATTCTATGGCAGACGAAAAAAGCTTATATAGATTATTAAAACTTACATTTGACCAGAACGCATCAGACTTGCATCTGAAGGTCGGTAAAATTGCGTGTATCCGCGTCGACGGGCATATTACACCTGTTGAAGGTTATAAGTTCAGTAAAAATGATTTCGAAAAAATCATCGAAGCTTTGCTGAATCCTGAACAGGAAGCGCAGTTCCGCAAAAATCATGAGCTTGACTTTGCTTACACCCTTGAAGGTGTTTGCCGCTTCAGAGTAAATCTTTATACTGATTTAAACGGTCCGGGTGCTGTGTTCAGAGTTATTCCATACCGTGTTATGGATTTTGATGAGATAGGGTTGCCCAATGCTGCCCGAAGGCTGATTGAGCAGCCAAATGGTCTGATTCTCATTACCGGCCCCACAGGCGCTGGCAAGACTTCGACTCTGGCAAGCTATTTGAGTTACGTAAATCAGAATGCAAAGCGTCACATTGTGACTCTTGAAGACCCGATTGAATACCAGTTTGAAGATCAGTTGTCTTTTTTCAATCAGCGCCAGGTTGGTGTTGACTGCAGAAGTTTCTATGAAGGTCTTTTAACAGTATTGCGACAGGACCCAGACATTGTTGTCGTAGGTGAAATGCGTGACCCGGAAACGATTTCATTGACTCTAAATGCTGCAGAAACTGGGAAACTTGTTATCGCAACTTTGCATACCAATTCCGCTGTTGCAACTGCTGAACGTATTGTTAATGTTTTCCCGGAAGACAGACACAATCAGATTCTTTTGCAGCTTTCTATGGTATTGCGCGGCGTTGTTTCCCAGACTTTGCTCAGAAGAACAAATGGCGGTCGTGTTGCTGCTTTTGAACTTCTGTTGAATACTTCTGGGGTAAGAAGCCTTATAGCCGAAGGTAAGATCCACATGCTTCCATCTTATCTTGAAACAGGTGGCGAAACTGGTATGATGACAATGGAAATGTCATTGGCCCAGCTTGTAAAGGATAAGATAGTTACTCCTGAAGAAGCTTTTGCTTCCGCTCCGAATCCAAATGCTTTGCGTAAGCTTTTAATGCCAAAGCCAATGCAGAGTCAGGTTCAGGGTTAAGGAGGATTGAATGCAGACTTTAAAGATACATAGATATTTTGACATAGCTATTGAACGTCAAGCCTCTGACCTTCATTTGAAGGCTGGTTCACCACCAATCATCAGAGTCGGAGGTCGTCTTATTACATTAGCCGAAGAACCTCTTGCCTTCCAGGAAATGCCAAACCTTTTTCTGCCATTGATGGAATTGAAGGACCAGCAGGACCTTAAAACAAGATTTGAAGCTAACTTTATGACTGCCTACAAGAGCCGTTTTAGAGTCAGAGCTTGTATATATACACAACGCGGCTGCCTCAGCGGCGCTTTCCGATTTATTCCTCAGAATGTGCCTTCAATTGAAAGCTTAGGTCTGCCACCTATTCTGAAGGATATCGCACAGCTCCCGCGCGGTCTTTTCCTTGTTACTGGTCCGGCAAACTCAGGCAAGACTCACACTCTTGCTGCAATTATTAACGAAATTAACAAAACCTCGGCCCGTCACGTAATTACTATTGAAGACCCTATAGAATTTGTTTACCGCGAAAAGAAATCTATTTTCACCCAGCGCGAAATAGGTGTAACTTCGAATAGCTATTCAAGCGCTCTTATGAACGCTTTGCGCGAAGACCCGGATGTAATTCTCGTTGGTGAAATGCGCGATGTGGATACGATTGAAATGGTTCTGACTGCCGCGGAAACAGGTCACCTGGTTTTCTCGACTCTGCATACTGTTGGCGCTGTTCAGACCATAGACCGTATTGTAAATATGTTCCCAGGCCATAGACATGATGAAATCAGAACTCAGTTGTCTATGTCACTCATAGGAATTATTTCGCAGATATTGCTACCAAGCCTCCATAAAAAGGAACGCGTAATGGCACACGAAATAATGATTATGAACTCAGCAATGAGAAATCAGGTAAGAGAAAAGAAAACAAATCAGCTTAAGTCTGCCTTGATGCTTGCACGTAAGGACGGTTGCAAGACCTTGAAGGACTCTTTGTCTGAAATCCTAAAAGATGAACGCGTTGATCCAAAGCTTATCGCTAACATCATGAGAGAAATTGTAGAATGACGAAGCAACAACAAAACGAAGATATTGAAGCATTTAGATATGTAAAAGCTGGTAGAAGGCTGATGAAGCCTATTACAGATAAGCTTGAAGCACTCGTTAAGAACGAGGATATATCTGACGAACTAAGGTTTGAAGCATTGATAAGTCTTGGTAAAATTGGCGATAACGAATCTTTGCCGACTTTGACAAGAATTTTCAATGAATATCCAGACTACTTGGAACCTATTACTGCCTTAGGGCATTATAAGAGCAGCACTCCTGTTTCAAAGCTTATCGAACGACTTCAGGACCCCGATTCCCTCTATAAGGAAGAAATCGTCAGAGTTTTGGGTGAAATCGGTGACCCGATGGCTACTAAGACTTTGATGGAGCTCCTTCATGATGAAGACAGAATGGTTCGCTATTATTCTGCCAGAGCTCTTTACAAAATGGGTGGCCGCGATGTTGTTCAGGCTCTTTGCAGCTTGCTTAATGACCCAGACGAATGGATTGTTATTAACGTTCTTGAAATTCTTTCCAAAATGAAGGACCCGGATGCTATACCAGCTTTGGTAGGGCAGTTTGAAGTAATCAGGGACTCACGTCTTAAGGCTATTATCATTTCGTCTCTTGCTAATTTCGCTGAAAGCAAGCTTCTTAAGACCTTTGAAAGCGCTTTGGATTCATTTGATTCACGTATTCAGGCTAATGCCGTTGAAGCTATTTCAATGCTCAAGATACCTGGCCCAGAAATGAAAAGAAAGCTTAAACGCTTCTACGGTCATCCAAATAACAGAGTCAGGGCAAATATGTGTATTGCTCTGGCTAATGCTGATACAAAAGCCGTTTTTGAAGAAATAGGCTGTATGCTTGTAAGCCGTGATGCTTCCACAAGACGTTCTGCTGCTTATGTTCTTGCGAGAATTGATTGTGAAAAGAGAAGCGAATATATTCATACTTTGCTTGAAGATGAAAACTTTGGTGTCAGAAAGATGGCCCTCAGAGCAGCTCTGGCATTGGGCGATGCTGTAGGTGTTACAGAAATCAAGCCTTTGCTGAATGATGAAAATCAGTGGGTTCGCCGCGAAGTTGTTGAATGTGCTCTTGGTATGGACGATTTCCCGAACGACCTGATTCTTGCCCGTTTGAAGAAGGAAGATTGTCCTCCTGTTGTTGAGCTTTTGCTTAAATATGTTGTAGACAGGCATTTGTATGAAGCCGTTCCGATGATTTATGAACGCATCAAGAGGGAACCAGAAGAAGAAATGCCGTGGCTCATTTCTGCATTAGGTCACTTGGGTGCTGTAAAAGAGCTTAATCAGGCTAAGAAATTCCTTAGTGCGGTTAGAGCCAGTGTATTTGTAGAATACTATCAGGCACTTTTGTTGAACGGCGACCTGAGCATATTCAAAACCATATCTGATAATCTTGATGAAAAGAAACGTGAACAGGAGCTTCTTTCCTGGACAAACGTCGCAGGTGTTCTTGGCAACTTTATTCAGGATACTAAGTCATATTCAAGAGTTTTACTGGAAGCTCTTGGACGTGAAGTCAAGATTGATATGGGTGAACTAGCAGATGATGCTGTTGCGGGTGCTGTTGAAAATACAGACGAACTCATGGCTAAGGGGCGTGAATTCTATCTCGTAAAAGACTACAGCCGTGCTTCACAGCATTTTGAAAAGGTTGTTGCTGCCCGACCCCATGATCTTGATGCCCGTTATTTGCTGGCAAATTGTTCTTATTACCTTGGTGACGCTAACAGAGCATGTGACCTTCTTGAAAAGATTCTTGTTGCAAAGCCTTCACATATTGATGCTGGTATTCTGCTTGGTCAGATGTATTTCAGACGTAAGGACTGGAAGCAACTGGCAGACTGCTACAATAAATTGAAGGATTTCATCAAAAGTGACGATAAAAAGAATGAAATCAGGGTTTATGGCGCACTGGGGCTTGCATACTTCAATCTGAAGCATTATGAAGAAGCTATAGAAGCTTTGAATAGAGGGTTGAAGGCAAATCCCCGTGACCTGTCGTCTTCCTACCACCTGGCTCTATGCTATTATTCTGTTGGTAATGCTGAAAAGGCCAGAACAATTCTTGAAGGTCTGAGAAAGACCTTGCCGCCTGATAGTCAGGTATTGAAGAACGTTCTCGAGTTGCTGCAGAGGATGTAGTTGGAAGCAGGAAGCTGGAGAGCAGGAAGCAGGACATTATTATATACGAAGCAAGTATAATGTTTGTTGCAATAGGCTATTGGCTCTTAGCTTTTGGCTGTTGGCCGAGAACAAGCAGGCCGACGGAAGCAGGAGAGCTTAGAGCTTATTTATGAAAAATTACTAATGAAGAAAGGGTTTTTGATGTCTGAATTAGTTAAAATATGGGACTTGGTTAAGGCAAAGAAGCCTTCTGATATTCATTTGTCTCCGAATCAGAGGGTATATTACAGAGTAAATGGTGTGCTTGAAAAGCTTGATACCATTGTTACAGAAGACCAGATTAAGAAAATTATCCTGGCCACTAGCACTCCTAAGGCTAGAGAAATACTTGGTCATCAGCGCCAGGTTACTTATGCTGAAAATGTAGATGGCATCGGTCGTTTGAGATTCTCCGCTTTCTTTGAACGTGGCCGTTTTGCTATTTCTCTTCGCGTTATTGAAGATAGCTTTATGGAACTTGAAGACCTTGGAATCAATGAAATGCAGAAAAAGGCTCTTTTCCAGCAGTCAGGTCTTGTGCTTGTAGGTAGCCCGTCCTGTGAAGGCAAATCTACAACAATTGCCTCTATTCTGAATTACATGAACCATAACTTCCAGAAGAGCATTTATACCATTGAAAACCCTGTAGAATTTGTATATCAGGATGATAAGGCAGCCTTCATACAGCGCAGTATTCCAGTAGATATTTCCAACTTCTATAATGGTCTTTGTGAAGCTTACCGCGTAGACCCGGATGTAGTTGTTACTGACTCAGTTGTTTATGCTGACGCACTCGATCAAGCCCTTACCCTTGCTGAATCCGGGTGCTTGGTAATTGCTTCAACTGACGGTGGTGACTGCCTCCAGATTATTGAAAGACTTACAGGTCTCAGAGTTCCTGAAGAACGTGAAAATCTTAGACAGAGAATTGCTAACCAGCTCAGAATGATTATAAGCCAGAGACTTGTGCCTACGATTAATAACGAAAGCCGTAAGCCGATTTTCGATATTATGATAAACACTGTTCAGATGAAGGACCTCATCAAGAAGAACAATGTCAGCATGTTCAGAACAATTCAGAGCCAGAAGGAAGCAGATGGTATGCGGACTTTTGACAAGCAGCTTCAGAACCTTGTTGGTAAGAAGATTATTTCTATGAAGACTGCCATTGAATTTGCAATTGATAAGAACAAGTTTGTTGCTATATAAGAGGTGAAGCCATGGATGTGAAAAAGTTAATTGAAAAAGTTGTTACATTAGGCGGTAATGAATTACATCTTAAGATTGGTTCTCAGCCTCTTATCCGAAAGAATAATAATTTGACTGCCATGGATATGCCAGCTTTGATTGAAGCAGACATGACAAGTCTTATTGAAGATCTCTTGACTTCAGATGAAGCTGCAAAATTCAGTAAGACTGGTGTTTTTGAAGCAAATCATTTTGGTCAGCCACCCTGCAATTTCAGGCTTTCATTATTCCATTCTCAGCAGAAGCCAGTTGCTTATATAAAGCTGATAAAATCTGAAATTCCTACAGTAGAAGAAATTGGTTTCCCAACAAGCGTTTCCAACCTGCTGAGTTCACCAAAGGGATTGATGATTCTTACAGGTCCGTCCCGTTCCGGAATTTCTACCTCAATGGCTGCTTTGGTAGAACATATGAACGCAAAATACAAGAGACATATTCTTGTAATAGAAGACCCGATTCAGTATTACTATGAACCGAAGGAATGCATTATTTCCCAGCGTCAGTTCTCAAAGGATATTTTCATGGTCGAACAGGGGATTAACTTTGCAAAGCGCATGGATGTTGATGCTCTTGTTATTGGTGACCTCAAACGTGATATTCCTTTTAAGAATGTAATGGAATATGTTGCCGGTGGTAATCTGGTAGTGCTCTGTATGCAGACCCTCGGTGCCGTTGCTGCTCTTGAAAAGATTGTATATTCATTCCCAGAAAACTATAGAGATTTTGTAAATCAGGTTCTTACCGAAAACCTGCTTGCAGTCTGCTCTCAGACATTGATTACCAATTCATCTGGAGTAAATGTTCCGATACACGAAGTATTCATTCCTAATAAGAACACTGAAAATATTACTCAATACGGTAAGTATCAGCAGCTTGAAGGTAATATAAGCACTGCTGGTGCAGGTAGCAGATTGTTTAGGGATGAACTCAAGGATAAGATTGCTGCCGGTAAGCTTGATAAAGCTTCTGCAGACGTTTTCTTCGAAGCTTATAAAGGCACTAGATTGCAATAAAATAAAGCTCTAAGCTATAAGCCTAAAGCTTGCAGCTTAAAGCTTAAAGCCTAAAGCCTAAAGCCTAAAGCTTAAAGCCTAAAGCATAGAGCCTAAAGCTTAAAGCTTAGAGCCTAAAGCTTATAGCTTATAGCTTATAGCCTAGAGCTTAGAGCTTAGAGCTTATAGCTTATAGCTTATAGCTTAATTAGTAAGTAACGAACGGGCGAAGGTTAAGCCGTCTTTATCTGTTCGGCCAAGCATTCTTGCGATTTCTTCGACACGTTCATCGCCTTCGACACGGTTAATATGAACTTCGGTCTGGTCACCGTTAACAGTTTTGGTAACAGTGAAATGATGAGTTCCTTCTTTGGCAATCTGGTGAAGATGAGTTACCAATAAAACCTGTTTTTAAGTCGG
>JAZUDR010000329.1:0-3727 GCA_045639725.1 Candidatus Avigastranaerophilus sp.
TGTTTATAAAACAATTTTCCTGGTGGTTATAGTCTAGTGGAAACACCTGATCCCATTCCGAACTCAGCAGTTAAGCACGAAGACGCTAATGGTACTGCGGGGGCAACTCCGTGGGAGAGTCAGTCGCCGCCAGGTCTATAAGGCCCCGAATCTGACGATTCGGGGCTTTTCCATTTTAGGCTTTAAGCTGGTTCAGCAGGGAAACCCGAACCGGTGCGACTGACATGAAGACCTGCTTCGCAGGAATGAAGACACCTTCGGTGAATGAAGACCCTTCGGGAATGAAGACTGTGAGTGTCAGCGAGTCTTCATTACTGCCGCAAAGCGGCAGTTCTTCATGCCCGCAGGGCCTTATTTTTCCATTATCTGCTTGTTCAATTCAAAGTACTTTTTGGTTCTTGTGAATTTTTCGTAAAGGTCTTTTCCATCCCAACTGGTTATCTTTTGAAATTTCACCTTATAATTACTATCCAGACTTAATTTGCTTATATTGGCATTAGGAGAATTTTTGTTCACGAAATCAAAATAATACCCATTTTCAACAAGTGCTATTGAGTTCATTGAAGACAAATAAATTGGTTTTGAAGCTACGTCTGGCAACAATGAACTTCCTTGTCCAAAACTATTGATAGAATGGTTTAACTCAAGCTTTGCAAGTAATGTTGGGAAAACATCTATTTGAGACCCATAATTATGGTTTATTATAGGTTCAGATTTTTGAGGATTTATAATAATAAATGGAACATTGGTTAAATGTGCTGTGGCAAGTGTGCCATGCCCTTTCATTCCTCGATTTTCTTTTTCTTCTAGCATTTCTCCGTGGTCCGCAACAAAGGCCATTATTGTTTTTCTAGCATTATTTTTGTCTAGTTCGTCGATTCCTCTTACCAAATTTGCTAGTTGTTTATCGAGGTATAGTAGGTTATTTAAATAGCTTGAGACAATTTCATTTTCAGCATTAGCAAAGAAACGCTTCTGTTCTGATGGAAAAATTTCAAATGGGGCATGAGGATAAACCGTTCTATACCATAGAAAATATGGATTAGAATTATTATTTTCTTTTAAAAAGTTGATTATTTCTTTAACCATAGATTCTTCTTTGTAACCCCAGGTCCAAGAATCTACAGAGGCTTTTATATCACTAAGGTTATAATAGAAACTATAATCAAAAGGCATTGCTTTTATAATGCTTATTAAATTCCCATCTACTGGGTTTCCAGAACAAAAGAAGTAATTATTGTAATTTCTTTTCTTTAATTCATTTGCAATTGTTGGGAATGTGAACAAGGATTTTTCTTCTATATATAGGTGATTCGGTGCTTGTAAACCCGTTACTACGGAAAAATCAGCACAAGTTGATTCTGGAAAAACAGAAAAGAAATATGGGAATATTTCCATTCTGTCTTTTAATTTGCTTAACTCTGGTGTAGTGCTTTCTGATTCTGAAAGTAGATTTAAGTATTTCCAATGGACTGATTCTAATGTGACTAATATCAGGTTTTGTTGGTTTCCCTTAGTTGGATTTGGTGAATCTGGATATTCTTTTAACGGTAAATAGCAGCTTTTAAAGCCTTCCTTTATTGTGTTTATATCAATAGAATTGTTTTTTATTATCGTTATTGGAACTGTTTTGGCAAATTCAATAGCTGGATCTCTTAATATTATTGGAATAACATCTGAAAAAGTGAGGCCACTAGAAACTATATGCGAGCTAATAAGCAGCATCAAAAAAGTAAATCTGAAGCTTGATTCATTTCGCAGTATTTTTTTTGACCGCATGGCTAGTATGATCAGGAGAATAATTGCAAAGAGAGTGATTAATAATGCTTTTCCTGATAAATAAGTCATGCAGGTTTTAAAGGTTGTGGAAAAAGCATCTCCCATTGCTGCGGTCCAACGTAAGGTGGAGTAGTCGAGTCTGAAATTACTGTAATAAAAGAGCAGCGAATCTAGTATATATGCTGATGAAATAAGAGCACTCAATGATATGAAAACTATTTTCCCTAATTTTTCTGAAAATTTGCTAAGCAAATATGAAATGAGGGTGATAAAACCAGCTATTAATGCTGTTTTACCAGCAAAACTGAAGGTTGTGAAAAAGGTTAATGCATTTATAAAGCAATACTGAGTAGGCAATCGAAATAATGGCAGTAGCAGGCAGAAATTAGTAAAAGAAGGAACAATCCATGTGGTTACTGAATTTTTTGGATTTTTTCCATTTAGGCATGAAAAAACTAGAATAAAAGCTGGGATATAGAACATTGCAAATATTTGGCATAAATATTTGAAACTGTATGCTTTGCTTGGTATTGTGGAAATGAAGGCGGTTATGGAAATCGATACTATAAACTGAATTAGCAGATACGGTAATGAAGAACGCCCCTTTGAATATTTCAAACCGAGTGAGGTTATTGCAAGTGAGGCCAGCATCAAGCATTGGAAAATATCGTTAAGCTTGCAGTAATTTATAAAAGAAAAGGGAAGTATCCAAAGCGGTATGGAATATTCTAGAATTTTCTTTTTTTTCGAGAATAGGATGGCGCCAACCATGAATAATAACCACCAGAAGCTATATGGTGATTCAAAGAACAGATCTTGCTGAATCATAGTGGTTAGTAATTCTGTATTGGTTTTATAAGCTTGTAGTATGTATTGATAAGAAAAGGTATTGGAAACATCCCTCGAAAAAAGTGTTAAGAGAATATAAGTTATTGCAATGTATATATGATAGGCTGTTTTGGTTTTTTCGGTGGCTGATTTTAATCTGCTTGTGAATTGGAATATTACTATAATTGCTATGACTGCTAATGCAATACTAGTCCAGCCTGGGAATAAGCTTTGTTCTCCCACGTGCCACAAATTATCAAAATTTGATGGGAAGGATATGAGAAATGAGCCAAATCTTATAGCAAATAGTATTAGTGATAATGTTATAAATGAAGAGATAGTAATCATGGTTTTCTATAGTGTACTTTGAATTGTTACACATAACAAGACAAATTGTTAAAATAAAGAATAAGCCTTCGGCTGTGAATGCGACCTTCGGTCGATGAATGATTTGCTTCGCAAATATGAATTAGGCTGCGCCTATTTTTCTAATACACTTCGCTAAATAAACAAGCTAGATAGCTAGGAAGCTTGAAGCTCGAAGCCGGAAGCTTGAAGCCGGAAGCTGGAAGCCGGAAGCTGGAAGCTGGAAGCAGGGCATTATTTAATACAAAGCAAGTATAACGTTTGTTGCAATAGGCTTTTGGCTGGTAGCTATTGGCTGCTGGCCGAGAAAGCTCGAAGCAGGAAGCTTGAAGCTTGAAGCAGGACATTGTTTAATACAAAGCGAGTATAAGGTATGTTGCAATAGGCTTTTGGGTGGTAGCTATTGGCTGCTGGCCGAGAGAGCCGAAAGCAGGAAGCAGGAAGCTTGAAGCAGGAAGCAGCAGAAACTAAAACAATCCCCTCCTAGCCACGAAGTGGCGCCCTTCCTAGCGCAGCGCCCTCCTAGGTGCAGCCGCCCTTCCTAGCGTCAGCGCCCTTATCCAGCCGTCTTGAAACATACTTTTTACTTTACTTCTAAAATATTCTAAAAAATAGCTCAATTGAAAAAGTAAATGCAACTTTTTTGATATACCCATAAAAAGCTGAAATTGCATGACTAAACGCAATATTTGCAGAAGTAAATGCAACTTTTTAGCGTTAAAACAGGCTTTTTTGATGATATCTGAGCATAAAA
>JAZUDR010000330.1:0-29865 GCA_045639725.1 Candidatus Avigastranaerophilus sp.
ATCTGAAGGTATAATCGGGGTATCGCCTCCGACAATGATATAATCATCAGCGCCATGACCGCCACAACCAAGCGTTACAATAGTCATGACAGTAAGAATAATAACAGGAAGTATATGTTTTTTCATGGTCTGGCTCCATTAGAATCAATCTAATTGTTATATTGTAATTTGTATGAGTGCGTACTGTCAATAGACCTTGATTTAGCCCCAAGACCTAAGTCATATTGCGGCACCTCGCCAAATTCTGAATATAATCAAATCAGAAATAAAGCCTTAGAATCTGCAGTATTCCCTGACTTTAAGAACAAGAAGACTAATATGGTTAATGAGCAGAACTAAGCAACTAAATCTATTAGATTTTCTGCTTGACGACGATATTTTAGAAAAAACTATAACTGAGCGACACCATTTTATGTCTTTTTACTCCATTTCGCTCAATAACTCACAGCACCATTTTATTTATAGCTTCAATATCCTTCTTCGTTGGCTGGAGCATGTCCTTTATTGTTTGGCTGCAATTACTTAATAATACAGCCTGGGCTGGATGTTTGACTGTGAAATTTATTATTTTTTCAATATTTATACAGTCTTGTCTGGTTAAACTCAGCCTTTTAAGGTTTACCCGAAGTAATTTCTTCTGATAATCAGTAGTTTCTGGGTGAAATTTGATCATAAAACCTTTGCGCTTCTTGCCCGGTTCTGGCTTGAGGGTTGCTATCTTTGAGGCTATTAAGGGCATGTGTAACTCCTTTGTCATTGATTGGACAGCGGTTCAATTTCTCATGTTCAAAATCAGTTAAAAAGGTTATAGATAGTGATTTTTCTTTGAATTAGTGACAATTTTATCAATTCTAACACGTTGTCACTGAAATTGTCACTGATTTTACTAAATGTCACTGTAAATCTCTCAAAATCTCAGAATGTCTCTGGTATTAAAAAAGCCGCTTTATCAGCGGCTTTAAAATACTTTCAGATACCTTGAGGGGCACCCTAAAAGTGGAGGCGGCGGGAATCGAACCCGCGTCCGAAAAGGCTCACAGACACCGTCTACCATTATGTCCTGCAATTTTTAGATTTAAGATTTTCGTAGCCCACAGGCAGGCCTCTACTCATCCGATTTGCTAGTAAGTCTCGGCTTAATTACCCTAGTAACCCAGTGTTAAGCCCAGCCAGTTTTGTCGTCGGCTCTTCCAGGGTTTACTGGCAGAAACACCCGGAGAACCGTCGTAGCGTTAATTAGGCTGCGAGTGCCAGATTTTCGTTGGCAGTTGTTTTTTGGTCGATTTTTATACGTAGCCCTTCGACCGACTACGAATGGCAGGTGGCCACTCACACTCCCCGTCGAAACCAGGTCGCCCCCGATTCCTGGGGTGGCATTTGTTTGCCACACTGCTTTTAGTGTACACCATATCTCAGCGATAGTCAATAGGTGTGAATGCTAAAGTGGGAAAGCTTTTTTAATATTTTAAAGGTAGAGTATAAAGTATGTTGCAAAATTAATTCATAATTCATAATGCACAATTCATAATGCATAACAGCACAAGCTATATAATCTAGTTGATTATATGGGATTTTCATCGTAAAATATTTGTGTGAAGGCTTGATATTTAAACGTTGGCCTCTTGAGAAGGCAAATGGCAGACAATACAGCAGGAACAAAAAACATTGCTAGGAAATGGCCCTTGTTATTCTGGACTGGGGCTATATTTTGTTTCTTCGTTTTCCCAGTGTTTCTACTGGATATTGGTATTGAAAGCTATATAAATACCCAGAATAAAATACAGGAAGGCGAAGCCTATAAAAGACTCGGTCTTAATCTGGAAAAACTGCTTCAATACGGAGATGGTCTTCACTATTATCATTCTTTGCTGAAAATGCTTTTTGATATAGCAGAGAAACAAGAGAATCCTGTTGGATATCTGGAAACCGCTATTCCCCACCTGAAGGAACGCAATCCCGGAGCTTTCGAATTCATAGTCTGGGATAATGGCTCAAATTCCTTGGTAGAACACTTAACTGATGAAAAAGGTCATAAATATGTTCTCAAAACGTTAAAGGACGTTTTTACTGAGGTTAATAGACAAAATGATGAAAGCTACCCTGTTAAACCAAATAAACTGGAAATAGTAACTAAAAAAATAAATATAGTTCGTTCCTATATTGGTAATTTTCTTGTTGCAGACGCTCTATCTCATCCTCTTCTGAGAGCTAATCTCGGGAAAATTGTTCCTGTTTCTGCCGAATCCGATAAGGCTTACTTCTGGTTCCAGTCTGGTAAAAAGCTTACATTAATGGCAACCATCAATAAAAAAGCATTAGATTCACTGACTTATGTTGATAAGCTCATTAATGGTCTGAATAAAAATGCTAGCGATGATATCAGGTTTGGCATGATTGATTTGCTGCATGATAGAGAAATAATTCCTGAAGAAAACGAAAACAAAGCAGCCGAATTAATGATAAGTTTGGCAAAATATGAAAATTATTCTAATCAAAAGCTTGCTACAAATAATTATCTGCTGCTTGTTAAAATCATGAATCCATTCATGAGAGCTTTCTGCTATATTCCTAAGGCTAACGTATTTAAAAATGAAGGATTATTGAAGCAATCAATCTGGATAGCAACAATCGCTATTCTTGTATTTTTCCTAGGACTTTGGCTGGTTTATAAATATACAGACTGTCATTTTTCCATGCGTTGGAAGCTTTCGTTATTGTTTTTGTATGCCAATGGTCTGCCTTTGCTGGCTTTAAGTTTCATTGGCTATGATTATATGGAACAGAACCGCAGTCTTCAACTTCAGGAAGCATACGATAATATTTCTTCAATAATTAACGATTTTGACTCTAAATTCGGATTGATTAAGAAGGAATATGCTTCAAGGCTTAATAGTATTGTTGATGCCATTAAATCAAATTATGACGATAAAAAAGTTACTAAGCCTTTGTATGAAAAACTAAAAGAAACGCTTGATGGCACTGATTATACTGATTTCGCCGTTGTTGGTATTGACGGTAAAATACTTGTTGCGGGAAAAGATTTAATAAATGCTTCATCATTACGCGACATCGCTATTGGTATCATGAAGTTTGCAAATAATAAAAATTATTCTCCGCTTTCTATTTTTTCTGTAGATAGTGAAAATACTAGTAAGAGCTTAGATTCTGCCTATAAAGATCATGTGTTTTTTAATACTGTAATTTCAAAATTCGGTAAAATAACTCTTGAGCAGGTTATGGATACCGCGAATTATTATTATTTTAATTTAATAGGTAATTTTGCAAATAGAGATTTCAGGGAATTGGTTGCTATTTCGTGGCCTGTTCATCAGCTTCAGGAAAATTATGTGAAAAATAATATTAAAATATTAAATGAAAATAATCAGAATATTAAATGCATTGCTTTTTCTGAAAAATACGGAAATATTTTTCCGATTGAACATAAAGCTACGGCAGATTTACTTGGCAGGTTCAGGCAAATTATCAACCTGAATTCTATAGGTTTTGAAGAAATTATTATTGATAATAAACCATATGCTGCTTTTGGTTCTGTGGGCATGGAACTCGATAAAATAGCATTATTGGGATATTACCCATTGGATATAATAAATTCAAAAATTAATAGTATTAGATATAAGCTTATTAGCTTTGTTGTGACAAGTCTGCTGCTTACTCTTGGCATAAGCTGGCTATTGTCCACATACTTCCTTTCACCCATCAAAGACCTGCAGGCGGGTATTGAAGCAATGGGGCGCCAGCAATTTACATACCGATTACCTGTTAAATCTGCTGATGAATTTGGTGAATTGAACGGCGTTTTTAATGATGCCTTAGAAAGTCTTGAAGATTTGGCTGTTGCTACAACTGTTCAGGAAAATCTATTTCCGTTGCAGCCATTGGAACAGAATAAAGCTTATGTCTGGGGAAAAAGCGTAACGATGACTCGTCTGGGTGGCGACTATTTTGATTTCTTCCCTTTAAGCGATAATGAAATTGGTGTTTTAATGGGCGACGTTGCTGGACACGGTATTCCTGCTGGTTTCCTTATGGCAATGGCAAAAGCTTCCGTTATGCTTTCCGGAGACGAAAAGAAGTCACCTGCTAAGCTGATGAGCACGATTCACAAGGTATTTCATCATGTGAAAAATAGAAAAATCAAACGTATGATGACTTGTGTTTATTTTTATATAAATACTGAAACTGGGGATTATAAGGTTGTAAATGCTGGACATTGCTATCCGGTAATTATTAACAGAAATGCTGAGCCTAAGTTCCTTGAAATGATAGGCAGTCCTTTGGGAATCACTAAAAAAGCCCGTTATACTGACGTTGATGGAAAATTGGAGGATGGCAATTATCTGCTTCTGTATACGGACGGTATGCTTGAAGCCCATAATGCAGAAGGTGAATCTCTAGGCCTTGAACGATTTTTGGAACTTGTTTCAAAAAGTTATTCTTTGGACCCTGAAGAATATTATAAAAATATATTTGCTGGTTATAAAGCATGGTCACCTTTGGCTGATGACGATATTACCATGGTTTTGGTAAAGTTCGGCTTCGAGAAGGAGCTTAAAGCATGAATAAACAACGCTTTTATGATCTTCTCAAATTTGTTGCTTTTGTAATCTGCTTCGCTGGCATTCCTTTGGGAATGATGATTTTCGGTTATTTTCATACAAAAAACGTAAATCGTGAAAATTTTGTTAAAAATCTAACCTCGAATATTTCTGCTTTCTATACGAAACTGACTCCATTTGCTGATCAGCAAAAATTCTGGTGGTATCTGTTCAATAGCCATATTGTAGAAAACCTGGACCCGAATAAACCTGTCTGGGAAAATATGAAGAATTATTCTGAAAGGTTTTTTGAAGAAGATTGCAAATCAGTAAGTGAAAATATGAAAAAATTTGCTGGAATTTTCAGTGAATTAAATAAAAAATACGATTTTGAATATCTTGTTTATCATCCTCAACGCGGTATGATTGCAAGCCTTTCTGCTGATACCCTAAGAGGCACAATAGAAGAAAAGAGACTAGCATTGGCTTACTGCTGGTATTACGAAGGATCAATGGTTCACGGATTCGAACCCAAAGAGGAAATGGAAAAGGCGGCCGGTGTTGTTTTTGGTCCTCAGTTTTATCCAGGACATATGGATTTCTGTCAGCCCGATTTTCCATATCCATCCCTTTGTTGGGCCGATAGCACATATGCAAGAAAACCTTTTTGGGCAATTGTGTGGAAGCAGTGTCTCGTTATGGCTTTTCTCAAACAGGAAAGCCTGGAAGATACCAAGTGTATGATTCCATATCTGGAAAATGCTCATAAGGAAATTGGTTATAATGTTGATTTTGTCATTATTGATGAAAATAATAAGAATAACTGGTTTTCCGATCTTTCTGAAACAGAAAGACCTGAAATAACAGAAGCATACAAGGATTATGTAAAAAATCGTTCTTTGAAGATAGAATCGAAAAATTTTATTGTATTTCCTAAGTTTCTGAGACCAGGTGTTACTGTATTAGGCTATCTTAAAAAATCAGATATTACACATAATTCTTATGATTATTGGATTTATTTATTTGTTATAACTACTTTGTTGGCTTTGTCTGTGGTTGTATATGGCTGGCAGATTCTGATAAACAAAAAACTTGATAAATTATCTCTTAAATGGAAATTAGGCTTTTTGTTTTTCTTTGCAAATGGTTTGCCGTTATTGGTTCTGGCTTATATTGGCAATGATTTTCTTAAGCAGAGTAGAGATAATTATATTCAGAGCCTTATAAAGGAAGGCACGGCTTTTCTTCAGGATTTCGATGAAAAATATGAACTAGAATTTGCAAGATGTCTTATTAAAAAAGAAAAAATTAAAAATAGTGTATTTACAGCAGATCGCGATAAACCTATGGATAGCATAGATTTAGATAAATTCTATAATATTGTTCCCGCAGAAATTTCGTTTATTAGCTTTATTTCTAGTGGTTCGCAGATATTAATAAAAAATAAGGATGGTTTTTTTGACCAAAATGATTTAAAGTCAAGTGATAGAAAGTCTTCGACAAAAAAATCCAGCAAAAAAAATAATTATTCAATACGATTAGACAAGAACACAAAACTTCAGGTTCAATTTGCTGAAGTTCTTGGTCATTACTTTTTGAATCAGGTTAATGAAGAGCCTATTGATGAAAAAACCGCTGCTGAAATCGAAATGTTGATTGAATCAACAATGAGGCGAAGACCAGAAAACTTTATTTTCGAAATATTTACTAAGTGTGGTGATTTTATGGAACTTGGCTCTAGTCATAAGCATCACCTTTCTTTATCTGACTTGTTTTCCTATGGTGGACATAAAAAGTATGACTATTACATGGTCATGGCTTTGAGTCGTGAGGATTTTCAATATAATTACCTGACACGTGCCATACCGGCAGCAAATAGAAATGAACTTGGCCTGAGAGTTATAGTATGCTCCGCTTCAAACGATTTTATACCTCAATATGAGGCAGATGAAACTTTATTGTCATTAACTAAACGCTTCAATACTTATCCAACCAAAGAAGCTATTGTCGTTAATCATAAGGGAGTTGATTACATCGCAATGGGTTTTGAATGCAAGCATATAGAAGGCAATAAAATCATTGGCCTTTACCCATTGGATATTATTGATGAGCATGTTAAGGCTAGAAGAAATGATATTATACTTATAAGTGTGCTTAGCCTTCTTATTACCTTGGCATTGTCATTTGCTATTATTAAGGCTTTTCTTACACCACTTTATGAAATTACAGCAGGTGCTAAGGCTATTGAACAGAAGAATTTTGAATATCGTCTTCCAGAACTGGGTCGTGACGAATTCGGCGCTATGGGAAAAATATTCAACAATGTTATGGTCGATTTTGATGAATTGTCTGTTGCTGGCACTATTCAGGAACAGCTTTTGCCTAGTGCACCGATAGAAACAGGAAGATTTAGTTTATACGGAAAAAGCGTTGCTATGGGCGCTTTGGGTGGTGACTACTTTGACTTTATCGAACTTGAAGATAATAAATTCTGTGTAGCCTTAGGTGACGTTGCCGGTCATGGCGTTGGTTCTTCTCTTATCATGGCTATGGCAAAAGCCGCATTAATACAGCTTGACGATTTATGGAAAGAACCCTTGAAAATCATTACCAGACTGCATGAAATGATTTATATGTCAAAGACTAAGAACCAGCGAAAGATAATGACATTCCAGTATATGTATGTCGACGGTAATAGTGGTGAGGCTCTGTATAGCAATGCAGGCGGTTGTTCGCCATTTATTATAAGAAAAAATAGTGGCACAGTTGAAGAACTCAAACTTCCTGGCGCAGTTCTTGGGGCATTCAAAAAGGGAAAATTCTCTGAAGCAAATGTCAATTTTGAAACTGGTGACGCTATTGTTTTCTATACTGACGGTATTGTTGAATGTAAGAATAAAAATGGTGAAATGCTCGGTTATGATAATTTGAAGCTTTTGCTGCAGCGTTGCTGGGATTCTGATTCTGAAACCTTCTATAAGAAAATATACAAGGAATATCTTGATTATATTGGTTCTGAAGATAATGCTGGTGATGACCTGACAATGATTGTCATGGTATTCAACGAAGCTAAGCCGAAAGAAGAGCATACTGCAGGTGAGGATGAGGTAAATGGCTGAAGTAGCAGAAAAATTGAATCCTGAAAAATTAGTTGCCAGCAAAAACTGGAGGCTGATACTTCAGAAAATAATAACAGGCTTTGTTCTGTTGTTCTGTTTTATTATTTTCCCTGTTTTTTTTATTCATAGCTCATTAACAATAATATTTAAAAATAATACTGATGCTTTAAGGCAGGAAAAACTTTTGGAAATGGCTAAGACCCTGGAATATCTTGAAAAATATTCTAGCAATAAAAAATATTTCCATTATCTGATGACAAATATTTCTGAAGGAGCTGAAAAAAGTAGCAATCCACAGGAATTTCTTCGAATTAATATTGAAAATTTAAAAAATAAATATCCGGATAGCTTTGAATTTGTTGTGTGGGATAAAGATGGGAAAGTTATAAAGGAACTTACAGACAAAAAAGGCTATGGATATGTCCTTGGTAAGCTTTATTCTACCTTAAAAGAAGTAAAAAAAGCTGTTGATTCCGATGTGACTGTTAAGGTTTCTAATTTATCAAGTGTAAAACAGAATCTGAATTTATTGAGAAATTTTTTGGGCAGGATATTTGTCGCTGAAAATCTTAAATATCCTATTGTTAATAGTCAGGAAGCTGGTCCAATGCAGACTGAGCTTGGTAATGGTCTTGTCTATTCATGGTATTATCCCGGTGAAAAAATAAGCCTATTTTGCTTCCTTTCAGAGCCTTTGGTGAAGGATTTTTCGGGGCTCGTAAAAATCTGTAATACCTATAATTCAAAAAATAATGATATTATTACTGGTTACACAATGACACCAGATTATATTTTCCCTGTCACTTATTTTCCTGTTGCTTATAATGGTGATTTAAGCCTTGCCTTATCAGTTTTTGAAAACTCAGGTGACAGCATTTTTGAAAATCAGAGGGCAATAATCAGATTGACCATGCCACAGCCAAACGTAAGAACTTTCTGTTTTTTGCCAAAAAAGGATGATATTTGGGATTATGAATATAAGCGTGATTTATGGTTTTGGATAATTAGTTCTGCTCTGCTTCTTACATATTGCCTGCTTGGTTTCTGGTTCCTTTATAAACGCCATTTCTTCTCTATACGATGGAAACTTACGGCATTGTTCTTGTTTGCAAATCTTGCACCGGTCTGTATTCT
The DNA here is from genome assembly GCA_045639725.1 of Candidatus Avigastranaerophilus sp. GTDB lineage: Bacteria > Muiribacteriota > Ozemobacteria > Ozemobacterales > Ozemobacteraceae > RUG334. Next base: position 8,810 of record JAZUDR010000330.1, read on the forward strand.
CGGATTTATAGCAAAAGGATATATTGAAAATAAACAGATTGCATTAAAAAATGAAATTGTTGGCGATCTTGAAAAAAAATTAAGAGAATTTGATGCACGCTATAGATCACTAATGGATGATTACACTATAAGGCTTAATGAAAAAATTGATGCTATAGCAAATAGAATTGGAAACAAACCTATACAGCAATCTGATATTGACCAGTTGAAGCAGATTTTTCGGGATTTTGAAGGAAATGAATTACTACTTGTTGCTAGTAGTGGCCAACTACTTGAAAGATACTGTGAAGAAGTCAGTGCTAGTAAAAAGCTTGATTTTATGGCTTCTATAGCCAATGCAATGCTTGTTTATGCAAATGCTAAGGTGTTGAATAGAAAAACACAGGGCGGTGATGTGTTTGCTTCTGTTCTTAATCCTGATGATTCCGAGATTATTAGATATACTGCCAAAAATATGAAAAAAGTAATGGAATTTGAAGCCGGTGAATATGCAAAGATTTATTATACCCATCTTATCGGGGATAGCGATAATTTTAATAATAACTATTTTTATATGATAACCTGGGATAGATGGAACTTCCAAAATATTTTTATGAAAAAATCATTTAAGACTCTTTCCACGAGTTTTCCCGAAGCTGAATTTTTTGTTAAATCAAAGGACGGTAAGGTTAATTTGGGGACCAATAGCTTTAATAGCGATTTGTTGTCTATTTTCGAGAAAAATTCTGGTATGACTGAAAAGAATAGTGGCTCTGTTTTTCTTTATAATAAACAGAATATTTTTGTTTGTCTTAATGCTACAAATATGCAGGGAGAAGTGCTGCTAGCGCTTTATCCTGAAACGAGAATTAATAAGGAAATTAATTTAATTTTAATGCAAATAATTGCAGGTATATTAATCAGTTTGTTGCTTACAATTATTATTGGGCATATTTTGTCTTTGCAGTTCCTGAAGCCTATTCATAACCTTGGTGAGGCTGCATTGGCTATTGGTGAAAGAAAATTCTCATATAGATTACCTATTGGTGATAAGGATGAATTTGGACATCTGAACCAGGTTTTTAATCAGGCGATAGAAGGTCTTGCTGATTTCGAAGTTGCTAGAATTATTCAGGAAAGTCTTTTCCCGGGTAATCATTTTGATGTTGGTGATTTTGATATTTTTGGGAAAAGTGTTGTTATGACCACCTTGGGTGGAGATTATTACGATTGCTTCAAAATCAACGATGAATATCAGGGAATAATCATTGGTGACGTTGCTGGTCACGGCATTCCTGCTGGTTTGATGATGGCTATGGCAAAATCCGGTGTTTTAACTGCTCCAGATGAAATCAAACTGGATCCAACAGCGCTTACAACAAGATTGCATAAGACCTTCCATGCTATAAAAAATGATAAATTGAAAAGAATGATGACTTTTATGTATTATGTATTAAGAGTCTCTGACGGCCATTTCTGTTATACTAACGCTGGGCATTGCTTCCCAATTATTGTTGACGGAGATAATAAGACTGCTACCTTCATGGATTATATTGCAACACCTCTTGGAATAGGTCCAAAATGCCGCTGCAAGAATCAGGAATTTGATATACAGAAAGGCCAGTCACTTATTCTTTATACTGACGGCATCGTAGAAGCAGCTAACGAATATGGTGAACAGTTTGGCTACGATAGATTTAAGGAAGCTCTCGTAGAGTATTACGATCCAGATCCTGAGGTTTATTATTATAACCTTTATGAAAAGGTTTATAAAAAATGGTCTCCGAAGCCAGATGACGATTTGACTCTGATTATTGTAAACAGGAATTAATATGGGCGAAGAAATGAAAAAAACTGAATCTGCTTTTGATAAATACAGATTATTCATCTTAGCAATATTCTGTTTCGTAGGTATTCCTGCGTCCATTTTATTCTATTCTGTTTATCGCTATTATATTAGCGAAGAAGAGCAGCAGGTCTTCGGTTTAAAAGAAAATACCCAGCGCATGACCAGCGATTTAAGAAGAAACCTTACTGCTGAAGAATATTTTTGCCGGTTTTTTCACGAATACAATCTCGCTGAGGTGAGCAATCCAAATTCTAATCCTATATCTACAATAGGTATTTGTAAGCAGCTAAAGGAATATTACAAGGATGACATTAATTTCCTGATTCTTACTGGTGATGGTGAAATAAAATACAACACTCTTCCATATAACCATTCTTCTAAGACATGGCTTGATGCCTATAATTTTGTTCGCTATCGCTATTCCTTCAATGGAGATAGAAATTGTGGTGATAAAGGTGACTTAGAAGCTGTTAAAAAAGTATTAGGCCCTTTAGCTATTTCAAAGTGGCTTGATGCTCCTCAGGATGAAGGGAACTATTCTCTTTGCTGGGTTGATAGTTCAGGGAAAATTCCTCCATCGGCAATTTATGCTTTTAAATGGGGTGGTTTATTTGTTTATGTTTCAAATGAATTATTGGAAAGCAATTCTCATTTTAAATATATTACTTTAGGCTATGCTGCTGAAAATAACATTATTGCAGGAATTTATGATTATTTTAATATAGAAGAATCTTTTTGGCATACACCCGCTGAAATTGATACTGACGAAATCAGAAAAGCTCTTGTTGAATCTGAACTACATGGCAGTAGTTACATAAAAACAAAGAATTATTGTGTTTGTCACCAGTATCTGGCCAAGAATACCAGGGCTTTTGCGTTGGTAAAAAGAAGCAATACTGATCTGGGAATATTTATTAAGGCTTCATTGGCTTTTCTGCTTTGCTGTGTTCTTTTTATTCCAATAATTAAATATGGTTGGAATACAATAGTTTTAAGAATACCAGGAAATGCTTCCATCAGACTTAAGTTAGCTTTTCTGTTTTTCTTTGCCTGCGGTATTCCGTTACTAACTTTGGGTATTATTTCTAAGGAATATAATTTACACAAAAGAATGGCTCTTATCGAGGAAGCAAGAGGCTTGTCTGTTGAAAATCTGTTAGGTATTGAACAACGTTATTCCTCTTTCTTAAAAAATATTTGTAATGAGTATGATGAATTTATAGACAAGTGGTCTGTAGGCTTAAAGAATAATGGATTAAACAAGGAATATTCGAATGTTCTTTGGGATAAATTAAAAGAAAAAGAAGTATATGCATTTTATTGTATTGCAAGTGAAGCTGAATATTTATCCAGCCAGGAAGGGTATATAAGATATACCGGCAGTCTTGATAATATTAAAATAGATTTAGAAAATAGTGATTTAAATGAAAATAATATTAGTAATTATCGAAACGATGAATTAAAAATAGTTAATATCATTGTAAAAAAGGTTTGCAGTGATTTTAATGGAACAGAATTAGACAGTTATATTCTTAATAAACTGGAATTAATTGCTGAAACAATAATTCAGAAATCATTCCCGGAAATAATAAGTTCTGTTATAGAAACTGTTGGAATAATCAGAGAATGGGGTGTTGGCACTAATACAAATATGACTTATTTTAAGTTCATATCACTGTTTGATCCTTCCAAGACTGATTATATTGTTTTAGTATGCTGGCGACCTGCAACAATTCAAAAACGATTTGTTGAAGAGATGTTGCCAAATGCTAATAGAAATGAAAAGAATTTTAAGGTTATAGCTTATGAACGATTTAAACAGAGTTTTGTTCCAGATATTTATAATTCAAACAATGATTTAAAGAAATTTGCAAGAAGAGCTGGCAGTAAGCCTACTGAAGAACTGGAATATATTAATTTTCAGGGAGAGGACTATATAGCTGTTAGCGTGCTTGGGCGCCAGCTTAGTCAATATGGCTTTGTGGGATTATATCCGGTTCGAAATATTGATAGCATAATTTATGAACAAAGTTCATTGCTTTGGATATTGGGTCTTTTCTGTCTTATTCTGTCTGCTGGTCTTGCACAGATTCTGACAAAAAGTTTTATTAATCCGCTTCTGACTTTGCAGGAAGGCGCTATGGCCATTGAAGAGCGTAATTTTAAGCATAGGCTTAAAGAGCTTAGTCCTGATGAATTCGGTGAAGTTGCTGGTATTTTCAACAACGTAATGGTTGGTCTTGAAGAACTTGAAATTGCCAAGATAGTTCAGGAAAGCATGTTCCCAAAGCCTGAATTTTCACTGGGACGTTTTACTGTTTACGGTAAATCGGTAACAATGGTTGACGTAGGCGGGGACTATCTTGACTTTTTCAAGGTGGATGATAACCATTTGTCTGTTTTAGTTGGTGATGTTGCTGGTCATGGGGTAGGGGCTGCTGTTATTATGGCTATGGCTAAGGCCTGTATTTTAGGAGGAGGTGGTGAATTAAGTTCTCCAGCCGCTATTCTGAATCGACTGCACAAAATGATTCTTGCAACTAAGAATCAGAAGCAGAAGAAGATTATGACCTTCCAATATATACACCTTAACTCTGAAACGGGTGAAGGTCTCTATGGTAATGCTGGTGCATGTTCACCATTCCTGGTAAGGCATAAGTCTGGAACCGTAGAAGAATTGAAAATGGCTGGTGCGGCACTGGGAGCTTTTAAAAAGGCTATTTTCAAAGAAATGCCCTTTAAATTCGAAGATGAAGATACACTGGTGTTTTATACTGACGGTATTGTTGAATGTAAGGACGAGCGTGGAGAAATGCTTGGGTATAATGGACTCAGGCAATTATTCTTAGATTGTTGGGATGAAAATCCTGAAAAGTATTATCAGAACATATATGATGCCTATGTTCGTTATATTGGAACAGAGGCAGAAGCTGGCGACGATTTGACCATTGTTATTTTAAAATATAATGAACCAAAGGAAAGCGCCTATGATGTTACTTGCACAGAAGGAGTTCCCGTGGCTTAATTTCGGTTGGCTTGCTAAAAAGCTTGAAAAGATTTTCCTGGTTACGATTGTTTTATTTTTCTTTTTTGTTTTTCCCATTATTTTATTGCATATTTCTCTGACGTCTTATTTTGGTGCAAAAGAAGCGGATTTAAGAGAGAATACTATTGCCTACATAGACAATGAATTGACCAAAATAAACGAATATAGCAACACTAGAATTTATTACCATAATTTGTTCTCGAAAATTTCTAAGTTTGCGCAATTAAGTAAATCTCCTGAAGATTATTTACAGGTTAATTTTGCTAATTTAAAAAATAATTATCCTGGTGAAATTTCATTTATTGCATGGGATAAAAACGGAAAAACTATAGATTCTTTAACAGATTGGCCTGGATATACATATGCTTTTGAAAAACTATATGTAGTTTTGAAGGAAATTACTCAATTAAGTATTTCTAATCAGGAATTAAATATTGATAAACTGAAAATTGTTAAGGATAATAGTAAAATCTTAAATAATGTTTTCGGAAATACTTTTTTAGCCAAAAATTTAAAATATCCATTGGGTAAAGGAATTGATGCCGGACCTTTCATGGTTGACACTTCATTGTCACTGTCTTATGCCTGGTATGCTGTAGGGGAAAAAGTCAGTTTTGTTACTTTTATTTCAAAATCTTTGCTGAGTGATTATGCGGGGTTAAAGAAGATTATTGAAAATTCAAACAAAATACAAAATAATTGTATATTGGGATTTTTTTTAACATCGGATTTTGATACTCCTCAAACAGATTTCCCTGATATGTATATAGGTAGTCTTAAACTTGCTGCCGCTTTGTTTGAATCAGTTGGTGAAAGTGTTTATGAAGACGATAAGGTTATAATAAAGTTTTGTTCGAATGAACCTTCTATAAGAACTTTTGCTTGTTCGTGCAAAACTGATGGTTATTGGAAAAAAGATTGGAATATTCGTTTCTGGATGATTGTTTGGATTAGTGGGATATTTCTGCTTTATATCCTATGTGGATATATGTTTTATGTAAAACATATATTTGTATCTCTGAGATGGAAAATCATTGCATTAATCCTTTTTGTTAACTTGGTGCCTTCTATTGTTGTCGGGTGTATTGCTTTTGATTTTTTACATAATAAAAAATTGGATTTAAGACAAGAATTATTGAATGGTATTACTTCAGAATTGAGAAGTATTGATGCGAAATGTAATGATTATCTGAAGGATTTTGAAAACAGAATTCAGAATGATTTCATGACTTTGAAAAATAATTTCTCTGATAAAGGACTTGAAAAAAATAATTTTGAGGCTTTTGCCAAAACTGTTAATAAATACTTAGATACTAATATAATGGTTGTTGCCAGTGATTCAAGATTAGTGTTTCTTGACAATAGGAATAAAGTATTTGACAAATCTTTGATAAAAGGAATTTGCGATAGTTTATTAAGTTTTTCTAATAATCTTCCTAATCCGAAAAGCATTATAGGAGATGCTTTTCGGCCAGAAAACTGCGAATTTGTCAGAAATATTAATGCAAATAAAGGAAAAATAGTTCCGTTAGCGCTAGATTTCTTTGTTTCGCCAGGGTTATGTTTCGTAGAATTTGTAAAAGACAAAGATGGCAATTATGATTATTGTGTGTTTATATTCTGGAATTCATATGAATTTCAAAAACGATTGATTTTAGAACATTATAAATCCTTGAAATCAAATGCAGATATCGAACAACTTGGCTTCTGCTATATGCAGAATGACTACCTTATAAGCGATATCAGTTTCAATACTGATTTTTTGAAAACTACCAAAAATAAAAAGAAACACTTATGTGAGGCTATAGATACAATAGATAATAAAAACTATCTTTTGGTTGGATTAAACAGTTGTCTGAAAAACTGGAAAATTATTGGGGCCTGCTCCGAAAAAAGTATCGAAACTGAAAATTTATATTTAATAATAAATATTATTATTGTTATAATCTCGAGTTTTATTATTTGTCTAGCTTTTGCATATATTATTTTTATTCAATTTTTACACCCGATACATAGTTTGAATAATGCATTAATAGCATTAAAAGAAGGTGATTTTGGCTATAAGATAGAATCTGTTGAAGAAGATGAATTTGGATATCTTGAAAAAATATTGAACAGAATATTAGTAAGCTTTGGAGAATTAAAAATAGCCCAGGACTTTCAAAAGGCACTAGCACCTAAAAATAACAATTTTGGACCTCTTGATATTTTTGGAAAAACCGAAATCATGACGACCATGGGCGGGGATTATTATGATTCATTTATAATAAATGAAGAATATGCTGGAATTATTATTGGCGATGTGGCTGGTCATGGAGTTGCTGCTGGATTAATAATGGCTATGGCAAAAGCTGGGGTATTGACGTCTGATGAAGATGTAAAACTTAATCCGGCTAAGATGCTTTCAAGATTAAACGATATTTTGATAAGTGTTAATTGTAAATCATTAAAACGTATGATGACTATGCAATATTTTGTTATTAATGTTAAGAATGGTTCTGGTGTGTATACTAACGCCGGCCATTGCTATCCGCTGATTTTTGATAAGGCTGTTAAAACTGTTAGAGAGTTGGATAGCACAGGATTACCGTTAGGGATAAAAAGAAATCTGACGCTTAAGAATAATGAATTTATTTTGAATAATAATGAAACTTTGGTTTTGTATACTGATGGTAGTTTTGAATTTACTGATAATAATAATGAAAAATTTAAGTTTGATAAACTGAAGGAAATGCTTGTTGATAGCTATAATGATCATGCTGAAGTTTTCTATCATAATTTGTATGATAGTATTTCTAAAAGAAGAATTGGGGAACTGGAAGACGACACCACAATTGTAATTGTTAATTGGGGGCAAAAATGAATTTTTTAAATAAAAGTATTTTAAAAAATAAAGTAGTTCTCTTCAGTGTTGGTTTATTTCTTATTATGCTGCCGTCGTTAATTCTTGTTGTTGGGGTGAATAGATTCTTAATTCATGAGAATGAAATGTTACAACAGGGGTTATCAGATAAATTCAGAGAATTAACACGTGAATTAAAAAAATATGAAAACACAGAATTATTTCTGCTTAAAAACCTCACCAACCAGTATTATAGCAATCCCAAATTTGCTGAAAGCGAATTTGAATATCTTGCTTTCTGCAAAGAAATTCATAATTGTTGGAAAGATGATTTTCAGGTCGCGGTAATTGATGATAAAAATAATATAGTTTATGTAACTGATAACATAAAATTCAATAATGAAACTTTAAAAGAAGTTATTCCTTGCCTTTTTGATTTTGAGCATTTTGAAAACAACAAGATTAAGCTGAAATCTGTTTTCGGAAATCAAATCACAAAAGTAAATTTAAAGAATGATTTACAAAAAAATGGCTATAAATTTATATATACTGATAATACCGGAAAAACAAACCCATTTATCATGTTTCACTATGGTAAATTAAGATTTTGTGTTTGGGCCTCTAATAGGCTTTTGGAAAGCGATAAGCATATTGAATTCATTTGTAAAAAATTTGCAAATACTAATAAAATAAATGTGGGTATTTATAATATTAATGATATTTCAAATACTATTCATTTATGTAATAATGGTGAATTAGAAATAGAAGTGAAAAATAAAATATTCTCAGATATAGATCAAACCGCCAATGCTAAGACCAGCAATTATTGGCTATGCAGGCAATATCTTGGAAAAAATGTTTTTGTTTTTACGTATCAGCAGAGAAAATTCTCTGATGTCTGTTTGTGGCTTATTCCTTTAATTTTATTTATTCTCTATGCTTTTGTATTTGGTTCTGTGGTTAGATATTTCTACAATAAAATTGTATTGGGTGTTTCTAGTAGAATATCGATAAAAATAAAATTTGCAGTTATTATGGTGCTTGTATCAAGCATTAGTTTGATTTCGTTCTATTTTGTTTGTAAAGAATATGAAAACCATAAGATGAATTATATTATTGTTGAAGCTAAAGCATATATGGCAGATAAAATGTTGGAAATTGATGGAAGATATGAGGCTTATTTGAGTGAGATTGCCACAAAAGTTGATTCTAAGATTGATATTTGGTCGAAGAGTTTAAGCGGACGAGAACTTTGTATTGAGGATGCTAGAATCTTGAATTCCGAGTTGAATGAATTTGATATGAACCGATATTATTTAATAGCGAGTCAATCTGCCTGTTGGATAGAAAACTCTGGTTGTTACAAATACTCCGGTTCATTAGATGATATCACTATGATTGCTTCTGAAGTTATTAATGCTTCTGATGTGATAGATTTTAATCAGTTTAAATTTATTAATCTTATTGCAAAAAGAATATGCGCTGATATAAATGAAGTTAAACTTTCCGAAAATATTATGCAAAAAATGGATATATTGGTTGAGACGGTTTCAAAATCTGGTTTTGTTGATATTGTTTACAATGTTCTGAATAATCTGGAAAGAATTAAACCATGGGAATTTGGCAATAAAAATTCTATGGGATTTTTTAAGCTTATTAAACTTTATGACCAATTGCAGAGTGATTATCTGTTTTCGTGCTTTTGGTATAATTCCATTTTAGAAAGACAATTTGCTAAAAAGTTTATGCCTTTGGCGAACCGAAACCGTCATAATATGAAGTTTATTTATTATAATTTGCATGATGAGCAACAGATTGAAAACAGCAATGCGAATATTCAATTACATAAAATCGCTTCTAAGGCTAGTATTAATGCTGACGATAACTATGATATCCTGACTATTGATAAGACTCCATATTTGGTAACAAGTTATAAAAGCCCTTTATTTAAACACTTGGTTTTTCTTGCTTTGTATCCAATGAGTGAAATTGAAATACAATTCAAAAACCAGACCTTACCCTTATGGATTTTATTGTCTTTAAGCATTATTCTGGTTTTGTTTTCCATCGGACTGTTAAGCAATTGCTTTTTGGTGCCATTAAAAAAACTGGAGAATAAAGCCTTATCAATCGAAAACAAAAAATATGATTCCTTATCAATATCTGTTTCTAATGATGAATTTGGTATGTTGAACAGAGTATTTGATGATGCTGTGGAAAAAATGAAGGAACTGGAATTAGCCCAACTTGTTCAAGAAACTATGTTTCCTGATTCTAATTTTGAGCAGCAGGAATTTAAAGTTTTTGGCAAAAGCCAGGTTATGACTGTTGTTGGTGGAGACTATTTCGACATTTTCCCTGTAAAGGATAATTCATTTGTCGCTTTGATGGGTGACGTAGCAGGGCATGGGGTTGGGGCTTCCGTTCTGATGTCTATGGCTAAGTCTGCAATGCTTATTGGCAAAGATAAATATGAATCACCTGCTGCTATGCTTAATTACCTTCATAAAATGGTACTGGCTACAAAGACTGATAAGCAAAGAAAGATAATGACCTTCCAATATGTTTATATTAATTCTATAGATGGCAATGCTTTATATGGAAATGCTGGGGGATGTGCTCCATGTCTGGTGAGGAATATGGGTAAATATGTTGAGGAATTAAAAATGCCTGGTGCAGTTTTGGGGGCTTTCAAAAAAGCTAATTATAAAGAAATGCCTTTAAATTTAGATAATGGTGATGCATTGATCTTCTATTCTGATGGTATTGTTGAAGCCAAGAATTCTAAGGATGAAATGCTTGGTTACGATGCTTTATTTGATATATTTAAACAGGCTTATCATGCTGACCCAGAGAAATATTATGAAAACATATATGCTAAGTATCTTGAGTATATAAAAGGGCTTGAACCTCAGGATGATATGACTATTGTTATAATAACCAGAAGAAGCAAAAAGGCAAAATTATGGGATAATGTTACGTTGCAGGATTTGGCTTGATTAACCCAAGTTTGCGAGCTTGGCTTCTAACTCGTTAAGTTTTGAAATTTTTGCTTCGATGCTGCTGAATGGAATTGCAGATTCTTTTTCGGGATGGAGCATTGCATAGTTTATGACATCTTCGAAGGCTAGTATTTCGTCTTCGAGTTTTTCTATGCTCAATTCTAGCAATGCTTTGTTTACGGATATTGCTTGGAGCCAGATTGGTGAGTTATTGGAATTAATATTTGAAGTCATCATAAATGCGTCTCCTTTCTTAAAAGCGTCTGTATTTTCTTAATATGCCAATAACAATGCCTTTGATTGTTACATCTCTGTTTTCGATGATTATCGGTTGCATTGTTGCGTTGGAGGGTTGCAGCCTGACTTTGTCACCTTCACGATATATTCGTTTTAAGGTTACTTCGTTATTGTCTATACAGGCTATTACCATGTCGCCGTTTCTTGCAGAATCGCGTTTTTCTACTATTACATAGTCGCCATCTTTGATGGCTTCGTCTATCATAGAATCTCCGCGCACCTCTAACACGAAGGTTTCGCCTCTTCCTAGCATTGCTTCTGGTAAGGCTATGGTTTCTGGTATTTCATTCATTTCTATCGGAAGGCCAGCAGTTACTCTGCCTAGAAGAGGAACTTCAATGCAAGCCGCCTGTTGAACTGGTTCTGGCTTGACCGATATGCCTCTTGACCGTCCGGGCATTGCATCAAGGTGACCTTTTTCTGCAAGGGTCTTTAGATGCTTGTGAACAGTGGAGGTAGAAGAAAGGCCGACTCCTTCACATATTTCAGCAATTGTTGGGGCATAACCAAATTTTGTATAATAGGACTGAACAAAGGTAAGAACATTTTGCTGCTTGGGTGTTAAGGGTTCTGGTGCCATTGATTTTTCCTCCTTGCTGTTCACTAAATTAATTATAATCGAATAAAAGGCGAAAATCAAGCGAAAAAATAAACGAATTTTGCTAGTTGATTTCGCCTTGTCAAACTAGTTGATTTTATTGGCGAACTGTGTAAATTTATTGTGAAAGGATTTTTTGAATCGTATGGCAATCATTATTTGTGAACAATGTAAGGCAGAAATAGAAATACCTGCTGGATACAATGTTCCTTTCATAAAGTGCACGGTATGCGGTGCACCCCAAAGAGTCATGAAAGCTCCCTCTGGAGGTCCGAAATTTAAGATTCTGGACAACCAGAGACGCTCTAATGCTACAAATAATACTCTAAATCCTATTCCTTCTGAACCAGTATCGGCGAAAACACCCGAACAGCAGTCTAATGCAAGTCCAGTAGCTAAGCCAGTAATAAAACAACAAGCGACATTAAATATAAGTAGAGAACAAAATTCAAGTTTCAAGCCCATCGAAGAAGAAAAAATGATTCTTGACTCCGTTGGCGATGAAGGATTGAAAAAAGCTTTAGAGCTTGTAGCTGATTATATTTGTTTGTCTAATCCAAAGGCAAAAGCTGCCGGTAGAGCTAAGGCAATACAGCAAATGATGAAGGCGAAATATCCTGCTTCTATTGCTACAAAAGCTATTGCTTATGCTGAACGTTTGCCGGAGGCAATGACACTCGGTAAATCTAAGAACATCAAAAAGGTTATTATAATTGCTGGAACTGCAGCGGTTCTTATTGCTGGGGTTTTGTCATTCCTGTAATCAGATAGTTGGTTGATCTGCAGGTATTTTTTGAACTTCCTTTTGGCGCTTGATTAGTATTCTGAGACGCTTTAACTCTATTATGTAGAAAACTGCAGTTAGTATCAGACCACATAAATCTGCTGTTGAAAGACCATACCATATACCAGTTAAACCAAGCAGATTAGGTAATATCATAATCAGCGGTATAAGAAAGCCTAGTTGTCTTAAAAGTGTAAGAGCCATACTTAGTTTCGGTCTTCCGGTAAACTGATAATAATGCATTGTTAGAATTATGAAACCGAAGGCTGGTAAGCAGATAAAAGCATCACGAAGAGCTTTGGGGCCCAAGGTGAATATTTCCGATGTGCTTTCACTTAAAAATATCTGAAATACAAGCTGCGGCCATTGTTGAATAAAAACAAAGAATGCTGTGCACATTATTGTTGTTACGCCATAGGAAATAAAAAGCGCACGTTTTACTCTTGTGAAGTTTTTAGCGCCGTAGTTATAGCCAATAACAGGCTGCATTCCTTGAGACATGCTTATGATTGGCATGAATAAAAGAAAATTAAGGCTTGTGATGACTCCCATAATGGAAATAGCCGTATCGCCTCCATGTATATAAAGCTGATTATTCAGTATTGAAGACTGAAGGCTGGCTGTAATCTGCATCAGGCAGTTGGGGGACCCCATAAGGAATACCTGACCAACAAGATTCGGGTGAATTTTGAAATACTCGCGTCGTAGCTTCAGAACGCTTTTCCCGCTGTAATAGTAATAAAATACCCAAGCTGATGACAAAGAGAAGCCTATGACTGTTGCCCAGGCTGCGCCTGCCATTCCCCAGCCGCAGATTGCAACAAATATGTAGTCTAATATTAGGTTAGCGATACCACCGATTAACATGGTGTTCATTGCTACCTTCGGATTGCCTTCGCCTCTGATAAAACTGTTCGCGCCAAAAGATATCTCATGGGTGATAGAGCCAAGCATTACTATAGATGCATACGATTTGGCATAGGGCATAATTGTTTCGCTGGCACCGAATAGCCTTAGCAGCGGTTCTAAGAATACTAGCGATAAAATTGTGAGCGCCAATGATGTTAGGATGAATAGAAACCAGCCTTGCCCTAGCAGTTTTTCTGCTTCATCAACGTTCTTTTCCCCTAATCTGATTGATATCTGGGAATTTGTTCCGAAGCCAATCAGCATGCTGATACCCATGCAGATCATCATCATTGGCATGGAAACAGTTGTTGCTGCAAGACCTATTTCGCCTACATAGTGGCCAAGGAATATTCTGTCTACTATGTTATACATAGTATTTATACAGACTCCAACACCTGCTGGAATGGCAAATTTAAGCAAAAGTTTGCTAACAGGCATTTCTGCCAAATCTTTTGTTTGTTGATTCTTTTCTTCTCTATTCACAATATATCCTTGGATACTGTTATTTCTCGGCAAAAGCTGACAGCCAAAAGCCTATTGAAACATACTTTATGCTTTTTAGTATTGTGTAATATACTGCTTCCGACTCCCTATCTATCAATAGTGCGGCGGTTTTTCCAGATGAGGCCTGTTTTCTAGCAATGGCGACTGAGCGTCCTTTTCTTTGAGTTCAATAACTTCGGCCTTAAGAGCTTCGAGTAATTTATCCTGTTTGATGATAACTTCGTTTAAATCATCAACATACTTTTCTAAGTAAGATAAACGCTTTTCTATTTCGTATAATTCATTTTCCATAATGCTTTAACCTTAGGTTTGGATTTGCGTATTCTATCACAAACAAGAAATTAGTTGAAATTATTTAGATTAGCCTCTAAACTATTTGCTAACAAATTATTGTTAGGGAGACCAAAATGAAGTTTAATCGTTTGGCTGTATTATTTGCGTGTGTTGCTTGCTTAGCTACTAGCAGTGCTAATGCAGAAGAAATCAAGAAGTGGAATGCTTATAACACCATTTCTATTGAAGAAATTGAAAAATCACTTCCAGCAGAACCAATAGCTATTGGTCTTGATGTTGATGATACTGCACTTTTCTCTTCTCCAGGCTTTTATTATGCTTTCAATAATCATGATGGTGAAAATGGAACCAATATTTATGGCGAAAAACCTCTTAGCAATATGAAGTTCTGGGAAGATCTCTGCACTAAGTTTGACCGCTTCAGTATGCCAAAGAATTCTACCAAGAAGCTTCTTGAAATGCATAAAAAACGTGGCGATAAGATTTTCTTCATTACTGCAAGACCAGATGCTTCTCCAAACGAAATTCTGACAGACCAGCTCCATACTGCTTTCGGTCTTGGCGATGACCAGCCAAAGGCAATTTTCACTGGTTATATTACAAAGGCTAAGTTCATCAAGGAAAATAACGTAAAGATTTACTACGGTGATTCTGACAGCGATATTACTGAGGCTTGGGATGCTGGTGTTAGAGCTATCCGCTTCATGCGTTCACCACTTTCTACCAATAAGGGGAAATATAATCCTGGTAAGTATGGTGAAGCTGTTCTCGAAAATTCAGCAGACTAATCTGGCTTGAATGTGATTGGACTGGTTTACCTTTGGGTGCCAGTCCAAATAGAATTTGTTAAACTTGAAACCAATGAAAAAATAGTTGACATTTTGGTTTCAAGAGTGTACAATTCACCTCACTATGGAAAACTGCTTATTTTGTAAAATTATCGACGGTTCAATACCTTCATCAATCGTTTATAAAGACGATGATGTAATTGCTTTCAAGGATATTAATCCTCAGGCTCCAGTTCATATTCTGGTTGTCCCAAGAAAGCATATTCAGTGTGCTGCAGACCCAGAAGCAGCAGATGGCAAAATGTTGTCAGCTGTATTCTCTGCAATTGCAAAGATAGCCAAAGAAAATAAGCTTGATAACGGTTTCCGCATTATAAACAATTGCGGTGCCGATGGTGGGCAGACAGTGCCACACCTTCATTTCCATCTGCTTGGCGGCCGCGCCCTTGGCGATAAGGTTGTTTAAGCAACAATTCGAAATAACGAGGAAAATTCCTCTCTGATTCGAAAATCAGAAGGGGGGTGAATTGAATGGCAGAAGTAAGAGTATTAAAAGACGAACCATTGGAAAAGGCTTTAAAACGTTTCCAGAAGAAGTGCCAGGAAGCTGGTATCGTAAAGGAAATTAAACGCCGCAGAGCATATGAAAAACCTAGCGAAAAACAAAAACGCAAAGCTGCTGAAGCTCGTCGCAAACAGAGACGCAGAAGATAATTCAGCTATCAAAAAGGTTTACAATAAAACCACACGACATATTTTGTGTTGTGTGGTTTTTGTATTTCTCGCATTTGTAATGTCATTACTGACTCCAAATGCTGTTATGGCCGCACCACAGAAGGTTATTGTAATTCCTGTCGCTGGTGAAATAGATAGCGGTCTGTCATTCTTCTTGCAAAGACAGCTCAGAAGAGCAGAAAAAGAAGAAGCTGCTGCCTTGATTCTTGAAGTAAATTCCAATGGCGGACTTGTTACTGCCGCTCAGGAAATGAAAGACGCGCTTCTTAAATCTAAGGTTACAACAGTAGCTTTTGTAAATGGACGTGCTCTTTCTGCTGCTGCTTTGGTTTCTATAGCCTGTAATCGTATTTATATGGCTCCAGGTTCTGAAATGGGCGCTGCAACACCTATTGTAATGGTTGGAAAAGGCGTTCAAGCAGCAGAACCGAAATTTGTTTCTGCTTTCCGTGGAGAATTTGGGGCTACTGCTGAAGCTAGAAATCGTGAACCTAAGATTGCAGAAGCCATGGTTGACCCGAATCATGAAACCATTGAAGGTTTGTGTCCAAAGGGTCAGATTATGACTCTTACTGCAGAAACTGCTTTTACTCACGGCTATTGTGATCAGATTACTGCAAGTCTTACTAGTGTGCTGAGAGCAATTTCTCTTGAAAACGCTACTGTTGACCGAATAGAACCAACCTCTTCTGAAGTTGTTGCAAGATATCTAACGAACCCGACAATAAGCACATTGCTGTTTACTATTGCGTTCTGGTGTATGATTATTGAATTTCATGTTCCAGGCTTCGGGTTTTTCGGTTTTACATCTATAGTTTGTTTTGCCTTATTCTTCGGTGGTCATTTGTTTGCATACATGGCTGGTTTGGAAGTAATTATAACCTTTGTTATCGGTTTGATATTGCTTCTTGTGGAAATTTTCGTAATACCAGGCTTTGGTGCTACAGGCATAACGGGTATTCTATGTTTGTGCTATAGTATTATTCAGCTTTATGGTGGAATATTTGTGGCTATACATGCTTTGGGTTGGCTGCTGCTATATTCTACTATTGCTGGTATTCTTATGTATAAGCTCGCTCCTAAGCTCGGACTCTTTAGAAGCCTTGTTCTTGAAAAGAAAATGGAAGCAAATGACGGCTATGTGGCTGTTGACGTTAATGCTTTCGACAATCTTCTCGGAGTTCAGGGGGTAACATTGTCTATCTGTCGCCCTTCTGGAAAGGCAAAATTCGGTTCCGACCGTTACGATGTCGTTTCTGAAGGAGACTTCATTGAAAAGGGCGAAGCTGTAATTGTTAAAAAGGTTGAAGGAACAAAAATCATTGTCAAAAAGCTTGAAGCTTGATTATTGCAGCGTCTGGCTGTAAGCATTCCAGCATTTTGAGGGAAGAGTTAGTCTATGAAGTTAAATGTAATAATTGCAGTTTTGTTAACTGTTGCTGTATTTATTGGTATACCAGTCTCTAGCTGGGCTCAATCTACGCTTTTGCCGGAAAAAACAACCGAAGCACCTGCAGATAATACTTCTGACAACTCCGTAACTTCGGCTCCAGTTCCGGTTGATGCCACGGCATCAACTACAACACAGGGGGTTACTGTTGCGGGCAATCAAGACACTGTTTCTTGGGGCTATTTGATTGCTGCTCTTATTTTTGTTGCTTTGCTTCTGCTTTTCCTGGAAATCGCTGTTATACCAGGCTTTGGTATATGTGGAATTTCGGGTATAATTCTTCTTATTGGCGGCCTGGCTTTAGCATATTGTAAGCTTTCTATGAATATGGCTGTAATAGCTACTGTTGTAGCTGTTGCCGGTGTAATGTTGCTGATTGCTTTTGTGATATGGGTATTTCCGCATACTGGCATGGGGCGAAGATTTGTGCTGTCTGAAACGGCTCCTGTTGCTGATGAAAATGAAGACAGGAATTGTCTTAATAGATTTCTCGGCGCTGAAGGTGTAGCTACTTCTTATCTGAGGCCTTCTGGTATTGCGAAAATAGCTGATGAACGTGTTGACGTCATCACGGAAGGTGATTTCGTTGAAAAAGGCACCAAAATTAAAGTAATAAAGGTCACTGCCAATAGAGTTATTGTAGCACCGATTGAAGAATAACATACCAGCTTTGAATCCGTGTTTATTGTTTTTAATGCTAACTTTTAAATAGTGCTTGACTTTGTAGTGTAAAATATCCCATTATATTGGGAATAGTGAATTTTTTGGAGGGTTTTAAATGGAAGGTCTTATAATTTTAGGCGTAATTGTTGCAATAATTTTGTTTTCTATAATTTCTTATTTCTTCCCATTCGGTCTTTGGATCAGTGCTGTGGCTTCTGGCCTTTCAATCAGCCCTATCAAGATAATTGCAATGAGAATAAGAAAGATTAATCCTTATGATATCGTTACTCCGGCTATTATGCTTGATAAAGCTGGTATGAAGGTTGACCTGGATAATCTTGAATCTCACTACCTTGCCGGTGGTAGAGTTGCTAATGTTGCAGCCGCTTTGATTGCTGCTCAGAAGGCTGGTATCAATCTTTCCTTCAAGCAGGCTACAGCAATTGACCTTGCTGGTCGTGACGTTCGTGATGCAGTTTCTCTTTGTGTTAAGCCAAAGGTAATCAATACTCCATTAGTTGCTGCTATGGCAAAGAATGGTATTCAGGTTAAGGCAATTGCCCGTGTTACTGTAAAGGCTGATATCAATAAGCTCGTTGGTGGTGCTACAGAAGAAACAATTCTTGCCCGTGTAGGTGAAGGTATTGTTACCACAATCGGTTCTGCTGCAAGCCACGAAGAAATCCTTGAAAATCCGGATAAGATTTCTAAGACTATTCAGGATAAGGGCCTTGATGCTAATACTGCTTTTGAAATCCTCTCTATTGATATTGCAGACGTTGATATAGGTGAAAATATCGGCGCTAAGCTCCAGATTGACCAGTCTGAAGCAGATATGAAGATTGCCCGCGCTAAGGCTGCTGAACGCCGTGCTATGGCTGAAGCTAAGGAACAGGAAATGAAAGCTTACGAACAGGAAATGAAGGCTAAGCTCGTTGAAGCTGAAGCTGCTGTTCCACAGGCTATTTCCGATGCTCTTAGAGATGGTAACATGGGTATTCTTGATTATTATACTCTTAAGAATATCAGCTCTGATACTGATATGCGCAAGTCATTCTCTGCTATGGCAGAACCAAAGAAGGTCGGTCCTAAAGCTTAATAAGTGAGATAATTCTATGGAAGTATTAATATTCTTGGGTTTTATTATCTATGCAATAGTCTCTTCCGCTAAAAAGACTAAAGAGGTAGAGTCTGTAGATACACCAAGCCTGGATGATATTTTCAATGAAGTTACTAAGGCAGCATCAAATAAAAAGGCTGCTGATACGCATAACGGTGGTTTCAGCGCATATATAAAATCTGTTGATACCAACTATCCAAGAGGTTCTGCTCCCTCTCAGAAAGCTAAGAAGCCTAAGAAGCAAGAAAAGGCTCCTTCTAGAGAATCATTGGTTAAGGCTACCGTTCATAGTGGAAGTGACCATGATTGTGAAGAAGTTAATTATGACAAGATGGATTCCTTGATGGGTAAAGAAGGAAGCTTTAATCTTGCTTCAAATGCTAGACCTAGAACCATGGATTTACCTGTAGGTGAATTCAGAATGGGCAGAGAAGACCTGCTTAGGTCTTTCATTATGTCAGAAGTTCTTCAGAGATATGATATAAACCGTATCTATAGTAGAATTCCTGCTGTAAAATCCGATGACTGATTTTTCTTCTAAGATATTTGAAAATATCGCTCAGCCGGGCCGTCTGGCCTGGCTGGTTTTTCGTTCTATAGCGAGATTCTGGGCAGCAATTTTCCTGCCCTATTTTCGTGTTTGGGGCGAAACAGAATTTAAGCCAGGTTCTATTATTGTGGCCCGTAATTTTGGTCTTCAGACCTGGATATACTGTCTCCGCTTTTTTAGAAGACCAGTAAGAATTGTATTAGTTGACGATAGTGATAAATTAAAATGGTTTAAGATTGCCGAAGATGGTGGTCTGGAACCTGTTTGCCTAAGAGGCAGCGTTCTTAGGAAGATAGATGCTATTCAGGAATTATCTGATAATGGTGAAATAGTTTTCCTTATTATTCCTAGCGGTTTTGGTGGATATACTCCAACATTTGTTGGTGAATTGGAAAAAAGGCTGAATGATAGACTAAGACTTTTTGCTATTCAGGGAGCGATGGAAGCAATGCCACCAGAAACTATTGTTCCAAAATTTGCTTCTATTTGTATTTTCTGCGGAAGACCTTTCTATAACAGGTTGCCAGATGAAGGGCTGCTTGATGAACTTTCTTTTTTGGAATCAACCTTGTATGACCTTGATATAGACGAAGAACCCTCTTTTTTCAGAAATAATATCCGCAATCAATAAATAGCTTTGATCTTTGGTTAGGAACGATTGAATTTATTCCATAAGTGTATTGGAGAATCCGTTAATGAAGGTTTTAAAATTCGGTGGTACGTCTTTAGCTAATTGGGAACGTTTTTTGATGGTAGCTGGCATAATTGCCAAGGCTTCTGCAACAGAACCGGTTGCTGTTGTTCTTTCTGCTCCTGCCACTGTTACAAACTCCTTAGTGGAGCTTCTTGACAAGGCTTTGAAGGGCGAAGATTACAAGGCTGTTTCAAAGCGTCTCGAAGCTTTGTTTGAAACTCTTTTTGACGGTGCAATTTACACAATTGGTGTTGATAAGCGTGCGATAATCGAAAAAACTCTTCAGGATAGAATTAATTTATGGAATGCCAGAGCAGAAGGCATTGCCTTACTTGGTGAAACAACAGAGGCTGTTACTGCTGCTGTCAGCATCTGCGGCGAATATCTCTCCTGTGCTCTGATGGAACAGGTTTTGCAGTCTATGGGCTTGTCCACAATTTTGTTTGACCCTGTTAAAATGTTTGAAGCCCGCGGTCCTATTCTGGATTCAATGATAGATATAGAAAGAAGCAGAAAGAACTTTGCTGCTTATGATATTAGTAAGGCTAATGTGCTTATTATGCCTGGCTTTGGCGCAAAAGGTGCAGATGGTAAGCCTGTTACCCTTGGTAGAAATGGTTCTGATTATTCTGCCGCTGTTCTTGCTGCTTGTCTTAATGCTAGTGCATGTGAAATATGGACAGATGTAGATGGTGTTTTTAATGCCGACCCGCGTATTGTTGCTGATGCTCATTTTATTTCTCATCTCAGCTATCCAGAAACTATGGAAATGTCTTATTTTGGCGCGAAAGTCCTTCATCCAAAGACAATTGCACCAATCGCTGCTTATCATATTCCATGCTATATTAAAAATACTTTTAAACCAGATTTCCCAGGCTCATGCGTTTCTGATGCTCCTGATACAACAGGCTTGATTGTAAAATCAATATCACTGCTGGAAAAGCAGACAATG
>JAZUDR010000331.1:0-7750 GCA_045639725.1 Candidatus Avigastranaerophilus sp.
TCATACATATCAGCAGTTACAAGCTTGTGGTTGCTATTGAAGAAATTATTCAGGCGCAGATTCTGTTCTGCTTCAACAAGCGCTGGCTTTGCAATATCAACAGTCACAGAGGATTTGCAGCCACCAGCAATTGCAGCAACAGTAAAAGCTCCTGTATAGCCACAGACATTCAGAAGAGTTTTCCCCTTAGCAATGCTGCGTATCAGATGACGGTTTTCGCGCTGATCAAGGAAGAAGCCGGTCTTCTGCCCATTAACGAGGTCGGTAGAAAACTTGAGGCCATTTTCCTTAAATTCGATTTTTTCGGGAAGATTCTTACCGAAAACAAGTTTTGCAGACTCAGACTTGGCGAGCCTTATCTGGTTTCGCTGGTAAATCCATCTGACGTTACCTAAGGCTTCGCGGAGAGCCTTGCAGACAATATCCATGAATGGCTGGAGGCCAAGGGAATAAATCTGCAAAGAAACAGCACCAGCGTAATAATCAACAATCAAGCCTGGTAAACCGTCGCCTTCACCGTTTATTACTCGATAAGCATTTGTCTTTTCCGGTTCATTGAAGAATTCCTTGCGATGAGCCACAGCCTGTTTTACAAGTCTGGCAACACCTTTTTCAAAATCCTCACCTGGATTAACAGGAACCATTCTTACAAGAATCTTTGATTCAACATCTACATAGCCCATGCCAAGCAAAGCATTCTTGTGTGAGTAAACTTCAGCAATATCACCTGTTTTCAGGCCTTCTGGAATAGCTTTGAAGGCTTCGGCAAAAGCCCATGGATGGCCGCGTAAAATGGAAAATTCCTTATCTTTCTTAAGACAAAGCTGATATGTGCGCATATTGACGACGTCCTTAAATAAAGTCCAAATATTTTATCACAAGCCGCCACTAATATCAAACCACTAAGGATACCTGCCTTCATACCCTCATACCTAGCAAGCGGGGTTATTTATATCTGAATTACATATTTGACGGTTGTAAGCTTTTGTAATACAATTGAAATATAGGAGAATGATTATGGCTATTGTTCAGTTACGGGTTGACGATGAACTTAAAGCTCAGGCTGCCGCTATTTACGATAGACTAGGCATAGACATGTCTAGTGCAATACGTATGTTTTTAAAAAGAACAGTTAATGTTAACGGTATTCCATTCAGTATGATACTTAATGAAGAAGAATACAATCCACAACTAGCTTTACAGGCTATGAAAAATATTAATGCATCAGCCAAGGCAAATGGTATTTCTGAAATGACACTAGACGAAATAAACGAAGAAATTTCCGCCTACAGAAAAGAACGAAAATCCCATAAATGAAATACTACGCAATACTAGATACTAATGTTCTTGTATCATCAATGCTTAAAGGTATGTCAATACCAGGAATTATAGTTAACCATGCAATTAATGGTTCTATCATCCCTGTAGTAAACAATGAAATATTAAAAGAATATCAAGAGGTTTTACTCAGAAAAAAATTTTCTTTCCCCAAACAAGACGTTATAGCATTAATTAATGAATTAAAGAAACACGCAATATTTTTAGAAAGAACAATCAGCAACGAATTAATAGTTTAGTAAATGGTCTTCAAGAGGTTGACCAGCTTCTGGATGAAGAGACGGGCAAGCTTGAGGGTCGGACTTTTTTCTGGAAGTCTTGCCATGGTCGGTCCTATTTTGCGGTAGAGAGTAATAAAAACACGACCAGCAAAATAATTTCGCAACAAATTGTCTCTGAAAGCGCGCAAATATACAGTATTCGGATGCATAGCACCAAATACCCTTGTTGCTACAAAACAGGCTTCAGACTGTTCTGCATACTGACTACTACTCTTGAGGATTGAATTTATATCGAAACTTTCATCGATTGCTCTGATGCGTTCCAATACCTTCTGAGCCTTGAGAGGTTCGCCCATTCTGATATTACAGATGTAAATACCAGCTAGAGCAACAATATTCTCGTCATCGTAGCCAATTACTTCCAACAATAAGCTATAAGCGCTTCTTAATTTACTAACCTGGGAAGGTGAAGCAACAGCATCACGTTCAGCCTTTTGAATAAGTTCAAGCCCAACACTCAGATTGTCTTCCATGATCTGAGATTCCAAAGCCTTTTTCAACCTATGAGCCTGAGAGTTATTGTTATCGATTTTTAAAATACCAATTGCAACACCAAGAGCGTCCTTCAAACAACCCATTTTCTGAAGGATTTCGCACTTGAAAATATTCAGGTCAATATTGCAAGGGTCAGTTTCAATACCAAGATTGACAACATCAATGGCAGCTTCATACTTTTGAGTGGATTCAAGTTTTGATGCCTGAGCCAAAGCAGAAAGAGAACGCTTGGCTATTAGTTCCTTACCTATTCTGGCGGCTTCTTTTACCTTGTCTTTATACCAGCTGGCATTGTCCTGGTTCTTGGTGTCGGTGTATATCTTTAATAAGCAGTTTAAAACATCAAGGTCATGCTCTTCAAATTCCATGAGCTTTTCCAGACGCTTAGTTGCAGATGTTAAGTATTGCCCATTGTTGCGCCAGAATTCGTATGGCGTAGAATCAGGCACTGTTGTAGTGTCGTCATAAGACTGCGCGGCTTTCATACGCTTCTTTTCAAGATTTTTATAAAACTCTGCCTGGGTTCTCTTGATTTCTTTATCAATATCTTGGAACGGGTCTTTAACATACGTCTGGCTCAATCTCAGATAGTCATTATGCCCCATCATGAAAGCAGGGTTATCAAAATAAAGCTTCTTGAAGATATCGTAAGCGACCTTTGCATCGCCTTTCTTCTCTGTCAGTGCAGCCAAACGGAACTGATAAAAGGCATTTCTGCCATTCTTTAGCTTGTACTCTTCAAGTAGACGTGTAGCCGAATCTAAATTACCAAGCCGCAATGCGTCAAAAAACTCCGCTTCACCAGCGGTCAACATTGCCTCTTCACTGTTTGTATCTTCTGAACTGATGCCTAATACTTCAGACTGCTTAGTATCTGAGGCCTCATTCTGCTCTTCAGATGCGTTTTCTAATTCTTCTTCAGCCACTTTTAAGATTCCCCGCTATAAACTGTTGTGGTTATTTATTAACTAGTATGCATACTATTAACACAACAAACTCAATTAAATTATAGCCTATTTAAAGAATAATGCAAGCTTTACTTTTCTTTACAAAAAAGTTTGTCCAATTTTCCGTTTTCAAATGATTACTATACAGGAAAGTAAAAATGCTTATAGAAATTTATAAGCATAGCAACTCTCCTAAATCACAATAAGGAGATTTTTCATGTTTTCAAAAATTGCGTCTGCTATCATATCTGGCTACGAAGCCATTGAAGTTTCTGTTGAATCAGATGTCTCTGGGGGAATACCAGACTTCAACCTTGTAGGTCTCGCCGATACTTCTGTAAACGAATCCAAACTCAGAATCAGAACAGCTTTAAAAAACTCCGGCATATCGTTTCCTTCTGTAAAACTTGTAGTTAATCTTGCACCCGCAGATTTGCGCAAGGAAGGCTCAGGTCTGGATCTTGCAATCGTTACTTCCATTCTATCTGCCAGCGATTCTATTCCCTCATCTCTTGTCTCTAAGTATGTATTCGTTGGGGAAATAAGCCTGAACGGAGATCTGAGACATACCCGAGGTATTCTGCCTATCGCATTGATGGCAGTCAAAAAAGGCTATAAAGGCATTGTCCTTCCAATACAGAACGCTAGAGAAGCGATGGTTATACCAAATTTCGAAGTAATCGGCTTCAGTAGCCTGAAGGAAATGATTGAAAATCTGAAATCAGATTCGCCATTAAAGCCTACTAATTCTAATTCCTTGCCCCCTACAGATGAAGACATAGTATCAAAGGAAATACTTAGCATCGATATGTCACATATTAAGGGTCAGGAAAGTGCACGACGCGCCTTAGAAATAGCAGCAAGCGGTTCACATAATATTATTTTTTCAGGTCCTCCAGGCTCTGGGAAAACTATGCTTGCAAGAGCTTTACCAACCATAATGCCACAACTGGAATTCAATGAGGCACTGGACATAACAAGAATATACAGTATAAAAGGTTTGTTACCACCTGGTTCCGGGCTTATTAGCACAAGAACCTTCAGAGACCCGCATCATACAATTTCTGATGTAGCGCTTATTGGCGGCGGAAGAGTGCCAAGCCCAGGCGAAGTCTCACTGGCTCATAACGGTGTGCTCTTTTTGGATGAGTTACCAGAATTTAAAAGATTTGTATTGGAAGTATTGAGAGAACCTCTGACAACAGGCTATGTCTCAATATCCAGAGCAAGTCAGACCTGTAGATTCCCAGCTAAATTTCTGCTAGCAGCAGCAATGAACCCATGCCCCTGCGGTTATGCCAATGACCCGGAAAGACAATGCAGATGCACTCCAAGCCAAATCCAAAAATATCGCAACAAAATTTCAGGACCACTACTCGATAGAATTGACCTTCATGTATATGTTCCACCGCTGGCGCCATATGAATTAGCAGACAAACCTAGCGGAGAATCATCAGAAACAGTTAAGGAACGAGTATTGAAAGCCAGAGACCGTCAAAAAAACAGAGCCTCAAACAATGGACTCTTAAATTCTCATCTGCCTTCAAATAACTTAAGTGAAATCTGCCAACTCAAGGATTCCTCTAAAAAGCTCCTCATACAAGCCGCCAGAAGCTTCAAGCTTTCTGCCAGAGCCTACGATAAAATAATTCGCATATCAAGAACGATAGCAGACCTGGATGATGCGGATTACGTAAACGATAACCACATGGCTGAGGCTCTCCAATACCGTAGCTTCGACCACGAAGATTAGCACCGGGGTTAGATTAGTGTTTCTTCACCATTCAGTGTAAGGTATAGATTCTTTGCCCCAAATTCCTGCTTGAAATGGTTAGCAAAGTCTATTACCTTTACAACCAAGCCGTTAATAGTCCACTTGGCTGCTCTTCCACAGATAACCCTGTATGGGATACCATTCTTGAGAACAGGTTCACCAACTTCAAGTGACTTGAGGTCGGCTGCAAATTCATTACCGAAGCTTTCAATCCAGCGTTCAACAAGGCCTGCCTTGGCATCATCGCCGGCAAGTGTCGGCAGTGCCAATGCAAGCTGCTGGTTGAAAATAGTGTAATAAGCAGTTGCAATACAATGCTTGCTGAAAATATGATCGGGGTTAGAACCCAGTGTAAGCATTGGATCAGGTTCTCTTCTGCCCTTGAATTCCGGGATAAACGGAATTTCAAATTTAATGCGTTCACGGTCCTTATCGGTAATTAAACCTTCCTGAGAAGCGATATCGGTATTATGGTTGATACCATACATTACCTTTTCAGGAGAAACGTTCCAGTCACGTCTGGTCTTGTCGAAATAATCCATCAGGCCGCCAACAGATACGTTCTTGCTGGAAATAAGATATATAATCTTATCGCAGTTCTGGACTATTTCCTTGGTAACCTTTGTAAACATTGAACTGGAATCAACTACAATGTATTTGTAGTTTTCCATAACAGTCTGCATCAAAGAATAAGTATGGAATTCCTTCAATCTTACGTCTGTAATACCGTTTTCCTGTGGAAGAAGGGTCAATAGTCCACAAGGAGCCTTTACTACGTATTTGCTGATATCAGAGATTCTTTCTTTTTCAACAAGTTCATCAATAATCTTTGAATGCTGATTAACAGAAAGCATTCTAGCTACGCGGTCATCTCTAAGGTTGGGGTCATAGAGGAGAACGTCTTCCCCAAGTGCCTTCTGCATAGCAAGTGCAAGGTTTCTAGCAAACAAGCTTTTGCCAGAGGAATTGTCCGGACCCATAACGGTATAGACATTGTGCTTCTTAAGTTGTGCAGCACCCATATTGGACTTCAGCAGACGTTCGCACAAGGTTTTTATAATACACAAGCAAACTTCGTTGTGAGTTCTCAGTAATTCATCAAAATCGTCTTTCTTGATTCTTATGACTTCAGTTTCTGCCAATGCAACGCATGAAGCTGTTCTTGCACCTGTAGAAAGGATAGCCATTTCGCCGAAGTATTCACCGAGCTTTAAGTGGTTAAGAATTCTTCTTCCGCCAGCGCCATCGTCACAGAATACCTGAACGATGCCAGAGGTAATAATAAACATTGTATCTGCAGTCTGGCCTTCCTTGCAGATGAAAGCATCCCTTGGGAAGCTTAATGTTTCAGCTTTTTCAAGAAGCTTGGATAATTCTTCTTCTTTTAAGTCAGTAAATAAAGGAACTCTCTTTAAAAAGTCTGCATTGTTCATAGTCATTATTATTAACCCCTGATAAAAGTGGATTTATTCTAATAAAAAACAAGAATTAGGTCAAGTGCCTATATATTAGTATTGATACCTAAAAGAATCTGAGATTTAGAACGTTTCTCAGGTGTGATAGAAAGATGGAAACGTTTAATAGCAACAATAAGAATTGCTATTAAAATAAAATAAATAATCGTTGTTGAAAACAGTGGGAAGAAAGCTTCGAAGGTTATTCCTCTTATTACGTCACAGGTCTTGGTTATATCCATAACAGCAATATACCCGACTACTGCGGTCTCCTTAATAAGACTAATAACTTCATCCTGATAGGTTGGCAAAAAATGCAATGCTGCCTGAGGCAATATAATATTAAAGAATGCAGACCTATCACTAAAACCTTGAGATATCGCTGTTTCCAACTGATTTGTGCCAACAGCCTTAACACCGGCCTCCAACATACTGAGCATAGAAAAACCGAATAAGATGCTGAAACATGTTATTGATACAGTCAATGCTGTTGCACTGCTAAAAATAATATAATAGAAAATCATCAATAGCAGTACGGTTGGAATGCTTTTAATGATTAGAGAAAACTTGTCTATAAATTTCCTGCTTCGAGGAGAGTATCGGCACAGCAAATAAACCCCGAAACCTAGCAATGTTCCTAGAAAAATAGAAGACAGAACAATCAGAACCGTGACGCCAAAACCATTTAGAAACATTTTCCATCGGTTGTCTTTTATAAAATTTCTGTGAAAGCTATATTCTAACCTTTCAAGCAAAGACTTATCTGTTTCAGCGCCAGAGGACAAATAAGCACAAAAAAGATTTAAATTATAGTATGCCTTAGTAAAGGCAATAGCCGAACCTTTACGTTCTTCTGTCAGATAAACACCGATACCTATGTCATATTTACCACTTTCAAGACTAGGTAAAATTGAATCAAAATTAAGGGGTATATATTTGGGTTTATAACCATACTTAAGACAGAATCTGTTTATATAATCAATATCAAAACCAATAGGCTCGTTTCCTTTAAAAAAAGAGAATGGAGGATAGGCTGATTCAAAAGCAACAGTGAGGGTTAAACTATCCTTTGGGAATTCTATTTTTTCAAGCTTACTTTTATCCTGATCAAAATTAATAATCCAATAGTCCCAAAGCTTATTAAAGGTAGAATCTTTTTGGATCTCATCAATAAACTCATTAAACTGTTCCTGGTATTTCTTCTGAGAAGGCTTCTTGCCCAGGCCCATGGCCACTTCCTTTTTAGCCAGCACACCTGGAATAAATTTTAATTCAGGAAACTCTTTTTTAAGGACTATCGCATTGGCTTCTTCAGCTACAAAAGCGTCTACTTTTCTTCTTTTAGCAGCCATTAAAATATCTGTAATGTCATTAAAGGATTTAATATCGGCTTTAATATTTTTTGCACGCAACAATTCTTCATATCCACAGCCTGATTGTACTGCTACTATTTTTCCGTTT
>JAZUDR010000332.1:0-9139 GCA_045639725.1 Candidatus Avigastranaerophilus sp.
CCAGGATAAGGAAAAACTACAGGAACTCTTGCACGCAGACGAGCGTTTTGCTAAACTTAGTATAAGTGCAAGTTTTCTTTTAAATTCAGTTACAAATAAAGGTTTAAATATCAACCCGCAAAAGGAGAACTTTAACATGTGTAAAGCCATTGACGATATGATTGCTGACGCAACAAACGAAGCCAATCAAAAGATTGCATTACTCTCATCCCAAAATACAGCTCTCTCATCCCAAAATACAGCTCTCTCATCCCAAAATACAGCTCTCTCATCCCAAAACTCAGCTCTCTCATCCCAAAATTCAACTCTCTTATCCGAAGTTTCTGTGTTAAAAACAGAAAATGCAAGCCTGCTGAGTCAGATAGAAATGCTACAGTTAGAACTCAAGCGCGCAAAAGCCCAGATAACCAATTAAGCTAAAAATCCAAATCCTGCACTATAAACCAAGTGCAGGATTTTTTTTACAAATAAAATCACTGCATAAGCAATAACATTAGTTTGTGAATCAATATCGCACCAGCAAAGCTTCGAATCTTGGCAGCGAGTAGCTAAAAGCAGCAGTAAACCAAACCAATCAATTCCGCGTCAGCGGTCTTCATTCCTGCGAAGCAGGTCTTCATTCTCGCGCCAGCGAGTCTTCATTCCGCATCAGCGGTCTTCCTTTTACTTTAAGATCTTTTCAAAAATACAAAATAATGATACCCTGGTAACATTAAATTTACTGAGGAGTTGTATTTATGTTAAAGCCAGGTCTTTATGAACAGCTTGTTAATAATGATATAAAAAATGAATTAGAAGATTATCCAGAATCCTGCAAAAAGCTTGCTCAGGTTGATGAGGCGGAAGCTGCCGGTATTATTTCAAAATATGTAGCTGAAATTGTTAAAAAGCAGTTGAATATAATTGCTGAAAAGGGTGGCAGTGATTCTATCCTTAAACAAATAGAACTGGCTAATAAAGTCATTGAATCAGCCAATAGCGAAGAACCTGGTGTTTTGTTAAGCATTGGTGATACTGTTGAAGAAAACGGTATGCAGCTTTTAAGCCTTATGGATAAAACAGATAAGAGGATAATCTTAGATAAAAAGGCTTCTGACATAGAAAGGCCTCAGACCTCATTGGCACAAAGCAGTTTGTTTACTGGAGCACCCAATGAACCTCAGATGTTTTCCGAATTGAAAAAGGAAATTGCATCTGCAGACCGCATCGATATGCTGGTTTCTTTCATTAAATTTAGCGGTTTAAGACTAATAATTGATGAATTACGAGATTTTACAGAAAATGGTGGCCAATTAAGAGTTATTACCACATCTTATATGGGCGCAACTGATATTAAAGCAGTTGAAAGACTTAGCAAACTTCCAAATACTGAAATTAAAATTAGTTATGACACAAAGATAACCAGGCTTCATGCTAAAACCTATGTGTTTTACCGCAATACCGGTTATTCAACAGCCTATGTCGGTTCTTCCAACCTTTCTAATGCTGCAATGACTAGTGGTTTGGAATGGAATATCAAACTTACTGCCAAAGACCAGCCTGAAACAATTGCAAAGATTGCTGCTACTTTCGAAACTTATTGGAATATGCCTGTTTTCGAAACCTACGATAGTTCTCAGTATGAAAAATTGAAGGTTGCCTTAGCACCGGTCTTTGAAGGAAAAGATACGAAATATTGGTTTGATGTTAATCCTTATTCCTATCAACAGGAAATACTTGATAATCTAAAAGCCGAGCGAGAAATTAGGGGAAATTATCGAAACCTTGTTGTTGCTGCTACAGGCACAGGGAAGACTGTTATTTCTGCTTTGGACTATAGAAACTTCAGATTAAATAATCATAGAAGCCGACTGCTTTTTGTTGCTCATCGTGAGGAAATTCTTAAGCAGAGCCAGCAGACTTTTCAGGGGGTGTTGAAAGACCCGAATTTTGGTGAACTGTTTGTTGGAAATAACAAACCAGAAAAATTGGACTATTTATTCTGTTCTATCCAAACCTTGAATTCAAGAAACTTCTGCGAAAGCCTTGATCCTGAGTATTTTGATTATATTGTAGTCGATGAATTCCATCATGCTTGTGCTGAAACTTATCAGAAGCTTCTTGAACACTTTAAACCTAAGATTTTATTAGGTTTGACTGCTACGCCTGAACGCATGGATGGCAAAGATACACTAAAATATTTTAATGGTAGAATTGCTGCAGAAATCCGTTTGCCAGAAGCAATCGACAGAGGCTTGCTTGTTCCATTCCAGTATTTTGGAGTTACTGATACAGCAGATTTGCGTTCTATAGCCTGGAAAAATGGTGGCTATGATAAATCAGAATTAACCAATCTTTATGCAATAGATGAAATTGCTGCAGAAAAAAGAGCAGAAAATATTTATAATTCGCTACAGAGATATGTAACAGATATTAATACAGTAAAAGGTATTGGTTTCTGTGTTTCAAAAATACATGCCAAATTTATGGCAGATTATTTTAATCGTTGTGGTATTCCCTCATTGGAATTGGACAGCAATTCTCGCGATGATGAACGCTTTACAGCAAAGGAACGCCTTGTAAGAGGCGAAATTAAATTCATTTTCGTTGTTGACTTGTATAACGAAGGTGTTGATATTCCGGAAATAAATACTGTTCTTTTCTTGCGACCAACAGAATCCCTGACTGTATTTTTGCAGCAATTGGGACGTGGTTTAAGATTATCAAACAACAAAGAATGTTTGACTGTATTAGACTTTGTTGGACAATCCAATAAAAAATACGATTTTGAACAGAAATTCACTGCTTTATTGTCTAATACAAGACACAGCCTGATTGATGAAATTAAAATGGGATTTATTTCTTTGCCAAAAGGCTGCTATATAAAGCTGGAAAAAATAGCTACAAAATATATTCTTGAAAATATTAAAGCTCATTTCTATTCCAAAAATGGCTTATTAGAAAGAATTAAATTTTTTGAAGAAGAAAGTGGTTTGCCGCTGACTCTTTCGAATTTCTTGAATTATCACAAAGCTCAGACTTCACTTATTTATGGGAAAAAGAACACTTTTTCCAGATTATGTGTTGAGGCTGGCGTTAAAGCTGATTTTTCTGAAGCAATTGAAGAAAGAACATCAACTGCTTTGGCTAAGCTATCGTCGATTGATTCAAGAAGATTATTAGATTTCCTTTTGAAGCAATTACCACAGGTTGGTCGTTGGCAGTGGGGTTTCTTTTCTGCACTGGAAAAGCGCATGATAAACATGTTTTCCATAACAATATGGCCGGATAGATTAGAAAAATGGAACGAACAGGCTGGTTTTGATTTTGTGAAAAAATTGACGGATTATCCTGTTTTGTTTGCTGAAATGCTTGATTTATTGGCCTACCAAAAGGAAAAGATTGATATTGTTGACTTGCCAAACGATATTTATGAAGATTCTCCATTGGATATTTATGCTAGCTATACTAGAGATCAACTTTTTGTTGCTTTAGATTTTATGAGCCCTGGAAGTATACGTGAAGGCGTAAAGTGGTTACCTGACCAGAATACAGATGTCTTTATGGTTACTTTGAATAAATCAGATAAAGATTATTCTCCAACTACCATGTATGAAGATTATTCATTAAGCGATGATTTGTTCCATTGGCAGAGCCAAAGCACTACCTCAGACACCAGTGCAACTGGCCAGAGATATATCAATCACGTCGAAAACGGTAGTAAGGTTCTGTTGTTTGTTCGCGAATACAAGAAAAATGCTCTCGGCACAGCTCCATACACATTTCTTGGTCCGGTTGAATATGTCAGTCACAATGGCAGCCGCCCAATGAACATCATTTGGCAGCTTCGCTACAAAATCCCCGCCAAATACATCAAACAAACCAACAAACTCGTCGCTTAATTTTTTGGCTATAATTTTCATTGCCTACTTAGTTAAAGTATCGATTGAATTTTACTATAGGGGTATTTTGAAATGACTAGCAAAATCGTATTTTTTGACACAGAAGTAAGCCTTGATGGTAAGGCTATTATAGACATTGGTGCTGTTGACGAAAATGCTATAGTTTATAGCGGCAAAAGCATCGGTGAATTTGGTAAAAGTGTTGAAAATGCAGAATATCTTTGCGGTCACAATATTGTGCAGCATGATATGAAGTATGTTGAAAATATGCTTGGCAGAACACTTAATTGTCAGTGTATTGATACATTATATCTTTCTCCGCTACTTTTTCCAAAAAGACCATATCATAAATTATTAAAAGACGATAAATTAGATACAGACCAATTAAATAATCCTGTTAATGATTCTAAAAAAGCCAGGGAATTGTTCTTTGACGAAATAAATGCTTTTAATGTTCTACCCGAAACGTTGAAAAGTATTTATTTCTATTTGCTGCATAATATAAAAGGCTTTTCTGGTTTCTTTAATTATTTGAATTATCATGCCGAAATAACTGATTTTAATTCATTTGTAAAAAATACTTTAAAACAGGAAATATGTAATAATTCAAATTTTGAAAGCTTTTCAAAAAGCTATCCAATGGAATTGGCTTATGCTATTTCTTTGATAAATACTGGTGATTATCATTCTATTATTCCGCCTTGGGTTGTAAAAAATAATCCTCAGATTGAAAACATCATAAAAGCCCTCAGAAGCACTCCCTGCTACGATGAAAATTGTGTTTACTGCAAGAAAAAACTTGATACTGTTGCTGGTTTGAAAAAACATTTCGGCTTTGAATCTTTTAGAACTTATAATGGGCAGCCATTACAAAAAAATGCTGCTGACGCTGCTATTGAAGGAAAATCTTTATTGGCTATTTTTCCAACAGGTGGCGGCAAGTCTATTACTTTTCAGGTTCCTGCTCTGATGGACGGAGAAAACTCTCACGGATTAACAGTTGTTATTTCTCCTTTGCAGTCTCTCATGAAGGACCAGGTAGATAATCTTAAAGCAAAGGGTATTGATGATGCTGTTTATATTAATGGCCTTCTTAGCCCGCTTGAAAGGAAGGAAGCCATAGATAACGTCGAAAAAGGTTTGGCAACAATGCTTTATATTTCCCCAGAGCAGTTGCGTTCTAGAACTATTGAAAAATTGTTAATTGCTAGAAATGTGGTCCGCTTTGTTATAGATGAAGCTCACTGCTTTTCATCCTGGGGGCACGATTTCAGAGTTGATTATCTTTATATTGGCAAATTCATTAGAGAGTTGCAGCAGAAAAAACATGGTAATAAAATTGCAATATCTTGTTTCACTGCAACTGCTAAGCAGAAGGTAATAAGCGATATATGCGAATATTTCAAAAAAGAATTAAATCTTGATTTGCAACTTTTTGCTTCAACAGCAGAAAGAAAGAATTTACATTACAAGGTAATTAATGTTGAAACAGATGAAAACAAATATAGTTATTTAAGAAATCTCATACAGACAAAAGATTGCCCGACTATTGTATACGTTTCAAGAACAAAAAGAACTCTCGAGCTGGCTGAAAAACTTACAAAGGACGGTTTTCCGGCACTTGCTTTTAATGGCAAAATGGAAATCAACGAAAAACTTTCAAGCCAGGAGGCTTTCATGCATGGTGATATAAAGATTATTGTTGCTACATCTGCTTTTGGTATGGGTGTTGATAAAAGCGACGTTGGTCTTGTTATTCACTACGATATTTCTGATTCTTTGGAAAACTATGTTCAGGAAGCTGGTCGTGCAGGTAGAGATCAGTCTCTTGAAGCTGAATGTTATGTGCTTTATAACGATAATGATCTGGATAAGCATTTCATTCTTTTAAATCAGACTAAGCTTAGTATTGCCGAAATCCAGCAAGTTTGGAAGGCCATCAAGGAACTTACTAAGGAACGACCAAATGTTTGCTGTTCTGCTTTGGAAATAGCTCGTCAGGCTGGTTGGAATGAAGCAGGCATTGATATTGAAACAAGAATTAGAACTGCTATCGCAACTTTGGAAGAAGCTGGTTTTATAGAACGCGGTAAAAATATTCCAAGGGTTTATGCAACAAGTATTAATGCTAATAGTGTAATTGAAGCATCTCAGATAATAGATTCTTCTGATGTGTTTAAGGATGTACAGAGCCGTGACTGGTCTAAGAGAATTATCAGTGCTTTGATTTCCAGCAGAAGTCGTGCTGGTGAAGATAAAGAGACAGCGGAGTCAAGAGTTGATTATCTCGCTGATCGTATCGGTCTTGATAAAAAATATGTTATAGACTGCATTAACACTATGAGAGAAGCTAATCTCTTAAAAAATGAGTCTGATATGGAAGCTTATATATTCAAAGATGCCAGTGTTTATAAATCTAAGCATATATTAGATGAATTTGCAAAGCTTGAAAATTATATACTTTCACTTCCTGATAATAGTGAAGATGAATACACTCTGAAGAGTCTCAATGAAGGTGCTATTAATAAGGGCATTGCTTCTAATATTAAAAATATCAGAACACTGCTGTATTTCCTTAGTATCAAAGGATATCTTGGAAAAATAGAAGACAAATACAATAAAGTTGTAAAAATAGGCTTTGCATTGCAGAAATCTGTATTGATTAAAAAATCACAGACAAGAATAAATATCTGTAATTTTATTATTGAAAGATTATTTGCTATGGCTGGACAAAGTAAGAATAACAAAGATTGGTCACAGTCTGTTGTTTTCTCAATGGTAAAATTATTTAATGAATTTAAATCTGCTCCAGACCTGCTTGGAAATAATAAAAATGTGACCTTGAAGGATTTTGAAGAAGCTTTACTATATTTGTCTAAAATCGGTTCAGTAAAGCTGGAAGGCGGATTTCTTGTCGTTTACAATAGCCTTGAAATTAAGCGCTTAGAAAAAGATAATAAGGTAAGATTCAGACAGGAACATTATAAAAAATTGAATGAATTTTATCAGCAGAAAATTAGACAAATCCATATTGTCGGTGAATTCGCTAATTTGATGGTAAATGACTATGATGCTGCTCTTAAATTTGTTCAGGATTATTTTCTTATGGATTTTAAGAAATTCATAAATAAATATTTTAAGGGTGAAAGAGCAGGGGAACTGGAAAGAAACATTACTGCTGCAAAATATAATAAATTATTTGGTGAATTATCTGAAAAGCAAAGAGATATTATAAACGATTCTGATTCAAAGTATATTGTTGTTGCTGCTGGTCCTGGCAGTGGAAAGACTATGCTTCTTGTTCATAAGCTTGCTTCTTTGCTTCAGCTTGAAAATGTTAAACATGAGCAACTGTTAATGCTTACTTTTTCAAGGGCAGCTGCTACAGAATTTAAATTCAGATTGATGGATTTAATAGGCAATGCAGCTAATTTCGTTGAAATTAAGACATTCCATTCTTATTGTTTTGATCTTCTTGGAAGAATTGGAAATATTGATGATTCAAAGGATATCGTCAAAGCAGCTACCCAGATGATTAAAGAAGGTAATGTTGAAGCAAATAGAATAGCTAAAAGTGTTCTTGTTATTGATGAAGCTCAGGATATGTCTGCTGAAGAATTCCGTCTTGTAAAAGCTTTGATGGATTTTAATGAAGACATGAGAGTTATTGCTGTAGGTGATGACGATCAGAATATTTACGAATTTAGAGGCTCAAGTTCCGAAAATATGAAAAAATTCATTGAACTTGGTGCAACTAAGTATGAAATGATTGTAAATTACAGAAGCAAAGCAAATATTGTGGCATTGAACAATATATTTGTAAAATGGATTAAAGAGCGCTTAAAAAACAATGAAATTCAATCTTATACAGAAGAAAATGGCATTGTTGAAATAACTCATTATAATAGTAAGTTTATGTTTGAAGGGCTTGTTGAAAATGTTATGAATACTCATAAATCTGGTCAGGATTGTGTTTTAACTCAGACAAATGATGAGGCATTACAGGTTCATAATCTTCTTATCAAAAAAGGTATTCCTGCAAGATTGATTCAGAGCGCTGATAGGGTGAAATTAAGTAATGTTGTTGAAATAAAGGATTATATTTCAAAACTTTATAACAATCTGAATGCTTCTGTTATAAGCGAAAAAGATTGGGAAGATGGTAGAAAATATCTGCAAGAAAGATATGCCGGCAGCACTACTTTGGAAATCTGCAATAACCTTTTGGGAAAATTCGAAAAATTGTATCCTAAGGTTAAGTATATTTCTGACTTTGAAGAATATGTTTCTGAATCTAATTACGAAGATTTCTATGACAATCAGAGCCGTGTTATTACAGTTTCAACTATACATAAATCCAAGGGAAAGCAGTTCGATAAGGTTTATATGCTTCTTGATGGTTGCAGGGAAGTCTCTGAGGATAAGAAGCGCCAGATATATGTTGGTATGACTAGAGCCAAGGAGGCTTTGTATATTCACTGCAATACTGGCTTGTTTGCTGATTGTAATTTGCCTGATGTAACTATGATTGAGAACACTACTAATTATAAATCAGCTAATGAAATAGCATTACAACTTGAGTATAAGGATTTTTTTCTGGACTATTCTTTTAAGACAAAAAATGTTCTTGAAGGAATGAGGGCAGGTGAAAAGCTTGAACTTGTTGAAGATGGTCTGAAAACCACTATAGAAGGTAAAGACTATGTTGTTGCTAAGTTCTCTAATAGCTTTAAGGAGAAATTGTCTACCTATAAAGCAAAAGGTTATGAACCTATTGGAGCTGAAATAAGATTCATTGTTTCTTGGACCAAAAGACAGGAAGAAAACAAGAATCAGGCAAGAGAAGTTGACGCTAAACATCGCACTGCTCCTATTCTTCTTGCCAACCTATTTCTAAGAAAAATAAGATAACAATATTAAATGCCATTCACCACTGATTGTGATGAATGGCATTTAATATTGTTATAAAGTAGTTAAATAATTTTTTTTTTAAGCGATTAGACCAAGTTTGTTTAAACGTGCACTAATTTTATTTCTTCTGTTTTATCTATTATTTCCTAAAGATTTTCAATTATAAAATGCTGCATTGCGTTATTATAGCTTAAAGCTGTATATGGAATTCCTCATATTTTTAATCATTTGAGGTGACCGTATGTATAAATACTCTATGTGTGATGGTTTGGCTGAAGAATCCGGGCTTTTTTTGCTCAATTCAGAAAGGAGAATTTATGGGCAGCACAGATTCTTATTCTAAAAAA
>JAZUDR010000333.1:0-3503 GCA_045639725.1 Candidatus Avigastranaerophilus sp.
CATGTTCTGACTTCTGATAGTATTAACAATTTCTGTTCCAGTAATACCAGTAGCTTCAAGACGTTCACGGTTCAGTCTTACGTGAATGGTTCTCTTTGCGCCGCCTTCACCAGTAACAGTAGCAACACCACTGATACGTTTCAAACGGTCAATAACCTTATCGTCTGTGATGGTATCAAGCTTGTTCCAGCTTTCTTCTGCCGAAACACCGTAAATAACAACAGGAACCATACTCATGTCTATTTTCATGAGCAATGGTGCTTCTGCTGCATCTGGCAAAGCCTTTCTAATCTGGTCAATCTTATCGCGGATATCGTTTGTGGCAACACCCATATCGATACCCCATTTAAATTTTACCTTTACAAGAGAAACGCCTTCCATCGACGTCGATGTAACTTCATCGACGTTTTCAACCGCCGCAACACGCGCCTCGATTAATTCAGTAATACGCTGTTCTACTTCCTGAGGACCAGCGCCTTCATACTGGGTAACAACCATAACAACCGGAACATCGAAGTCCGGCATTAAGTCGATACCTACCAATGTATAAGCAAATGCACCCAATACAACGATTGCTACGAAAATCATAGACGTTGTAACGGGATTTTTTACCCCAAATTCAGAAAACTTCATCTATGTCTTTCTCCAATTAGTCTACGCTAACAAGTGAACCTTCACGAACGAATTCAATACCCTTACTGATGATACGGTCACCAGCCTTGATTCCTTCAAGAATTTCAATATCATTGTCATCAGTAATACCGATCTTAACAGCACGCTTAACAGCACGGTTATTTTCTACAACGTAAGCAAGATAACCGCCTTCAAACCTAATCAAAGCGTCGCGTGGAATTATAACAGCATTTTCGTGAGTTGAAACAAGAACGTCAATCTTAGCAAACATACCTGTGCGGATTTTGTTTTCGCTGTTATCAAGATGAATTTCAATCTTTCCGGTTCTGCTGATTTTATCAATAGAAGGATAAACTTTCTTTACAATACCCTTAAATTCGCCTTCAACGGAATCAACGGTTATTGCAACTTCAGTCTTGCCAGCTTCAATCTGTGGAAGGCTTTTTTCAATAACAGTACCAAGAATCTTCAATGGGTTATTCTGTTCAATGGAAAACAAGGGCCTGTCGGTTTTTGCATTAGAACCTGGGTCGCTATATCTGGCAGTAATAACACCGTCAAATGGAGCGTCAACAATAGTATGAGCAAGATTTACCTTAACAGCATTCAGGTTAGCCGTAGCCTGAGTCTGTTCTGCTTTACGGACTTCAAGGTTCATAAGAGCAGTAGAAACAGCATCACTGGCTTTCTTAACATTAGTCTGAGCGTTAATGAAAGCTGCATTGGCATTGTCATACTGAGCAATGATATTATCAACATCCTGACGGGAAACAGCACCTTCAGCGAAGAGCTTTTCAAGACGCTTTCTAGTTACAGAAAGGTTCTTAAGCTGTGAATCAGCAGCTTCAACAGCAGCCTTAGCAGAAACAAGTCCAGATTTCGCGCTTTCGATATTTACTTTCTGCATTTCAACAGCTGCATTGGCAACATTGAGAGCAGCCTTAGCCTGTTCAAATTGAGCCTGTTGTGTTTCGTCATTAACCAGAGCTAACTTCTGACCTTTCTTTACAAGATCACCAACGTCAACAAGAACTTCTTCCAACTTGCCAGCGGCTTCAGGATTAATGTCTACGCCGAGCATAGGCTTGATTTCACCTGTTGTTTTAATCTTCAGACTAATGGTACCTGTATTAACTATTTGAGAAAAAACAGGAGTAGCAGTTTCTTTGCTGTCTGATTTACTTGCTGTTGCTGAAGCATTGTCGTTATTTGTAGCTGCGGAGCCTGTATTGCTGATACCAAAAAAGATACCTGCAGAAACAGCTAATACTACAAATACTTTAGCAAACATGTGCTGGGACCTTGTGTGTTGTTTGTTCTGTAAATTCATCTAATTAGTCCTTTCAAAACATTAGAAACCCTTAATATCACGACCAAGCTTACCAACAGCAAGCTGGTAGGCAAGTCTTGCGCTATGGTGGTCATTAATAGCCTTGAGATAAACAAGCTTAGCATTGGACCATGCATTTTCAGCATCGAAAAGGTCTATCTGAGTGAAAAGACCGTTTTCATAGCGAACCTTTGCAAGTCTCAAGGTTTCTTCAGCCTGTTTCAGATTTTCTTTCTGAGAAGCAAGAACTTCAATGGCAGTCTGCAAAGAAAGTGCTGACTGATAAACTTCAAGTTCTGTTGCATCAAGGCTTTCTTCATAATTGTTGTCAGCTTCCTTTATACCGGCTCTGGCTTCCTTAACCTTACTTCTGGTGAGGCTGGCATCAAGAATAGGCATACTCAAAGCCAGTGAAGCATTCCAGGATTCTTCTGCTTTTAAATCCTGACGGTGACTAGAAGGTTTATCGGTACCAAACTGAGCTGCCAAAACCAAAGATGGCTGACCATTTCCTTTTGCTGCAACAAGAGCCTGCTGAGCGATACCCTTCTGAGCTCTTTTTATCTTGAGATCTTCTCTCAGATTAATGGCGTTTTCAAGGTCTTCCATTACATCTGGATGAATTTCAACAGTTTCAAGACTTGCAGTTGTATCTATTTCTGTATCCATTGGCAGTGAAAGAAGCTTGAGAAGCTTTAATCTAGCCATAAGAGCATCGTTCTTATTTCTAAGATACTGGCTCTTGTTATCTGCTAATCTAACATCGGCACGAAGCAGTTCATACTTAGAAGTCTGTTCTGCCTGATATCTTTTATTTACAAGGTCATAATGAGCCTGAGCAAGATCAAGGTCCATCTTACCTACATTTTCAACTTCACGGGCATATAGCCAGCCGTAATAAGCTCTGCTTACTTCGAGAATAATATTCTGCTTGGTAAGAGTCTTTGAAGCCTTTGCAATATCTCTGCCTAAGCGGGCAGATTTGATGCCGGCTCTATCAGCTTTTCCAAGATACAGTGGCTGAGTCAATTTAAGATGTGACCCATTAATATCATTTGCAGGGTCATACTTTTCATTCAATCTTGTCTGAGTAACTTCACCGGATAACTTCATACTAGCTGCTGCTCTAGCCTGCCATACAGCGGCATCAGCCTTTTCATAACCAGTTTCAGCATTCTTGATAGTTCTATTTTCTTTTAGAGCTATCTGTATAGCTGAATCAAGGTCGAAATCTGCAAAGTTGACTTCCTTAGCAGTTTCTGGTTCTTCAATTGGGTTCAAATCCTTGTCTAGTGCCTGAATCTTATAATCATCTTGGGCATAAGACGGACAACAGGATAACGCACCCATTAAAAACAGAGCGGATAACTTTGATTTATTCATTGATTACTCCTGTCTGAAAAAAGTCTTTGTAAAAAAGTTATAACATTCTTCAACGCTCAATTCAGGTTCTCCATAGAAAGTGAAAATCACGTTAAAATCGAACATTTTCTGAAAAATAATTGCAATCTGCCGTGGAGTCATTGAATTAACAATGACC
>JAZUDR010000334.1:0-33186 GCA_045639725.1 Candidatus Avigastranaerophilus sp.
GATGGGCAATTCTCATGCCATTGTAAAACGTATAATGGCATCTGATTTTTGCCTAAGCCCAGGTCATTCCTGTTGCCCTTGGTAAATATTCCGTAAGGAGTTTCAGAATCTGTTCCGCCATGAGTCCCGAGTCCAATATCAAAGATATGGATATTATCAGCGTCGGTTTGATGGAACATCTGAAATTTATACCCAGCCTTTCTGGCGGCTTCGTCTACCATTCTCTGGGCAGTTTCCATATCGCCATTTTCTACGGCCGCCAGGTAGTCATTATCACTAGTATTGTTCTGGTCACTGAGAGAATAGTTGATTTGAAGGTTAGGTATACCATCATAATTATTAGTTGCCAAATCATTTCTTTGTGCTAGAATACTATTGGGTTCATTGGATTGCTTCTCCACAGTTTCTCCAATGAGAGGTTCACTGTTAGTGGAGTTTAGCAGTGTATTCCACACCAAGTTTTTATTTTTTAATATTTTGTCGTTAAACTTTTTTGGGTGGATTGTTATTAATCCAGCGTTCAGATTGCCTGTATCAATAGTTACAGCCAAGAAACCGTCTTGTTTCTTTACTCCGTCACATTTTCTGCCATAGGTTATTTTGTTTGCCAATAGACAAATTCCCGACCATCATAAACCTCAACTGCCGCCAATAGCCAAAAGCCTATTGCAACATACTTTATACTTTCTTGGTATTGAATAATGCCCTGCTCCTAGCTTCAAGCTTCCGGTATGATACACCCCCCTCATTCGTCAGTGCTTCGCACTGCCACCTTCCCCCTAAAGGAGGAAGGCCTTGCCGGGGGCGGACATTTGTTTGCCAATAGACAAATTCATGACCCTAATAATACAAATTAAATGTATAAAGCGCTTCTTTATTTTGTAATAGCTAATCACCAATTATGTGCACTCTTCTAGCTTAGCAACTCCAGTTGAACAATCTCTCTCAGGTTCATAAACTCATTATTCCAAGGAGTGCACACATCATCGTCAGAAAGAACTTTTGAATAGATAGTAATCTTCACATCTTCGGAGTGTAGCTTTTTTTCAAGTATATACTCCCTAAGCTCTTCACAGATTTTGGCCATTTCTTCATTTTCATAGTATTCTTTCATGTCCATAACCTTTTTATACAAGGGCTGTGCTGAAAAGTTCATTGTTTCAGACGTATATAATCTAAGATATTTTATGGGGTATTTTTTCGCTGCCTTTTTAGCAAACTCTATTGTATCCATTAATATTTTCTTGCCAAGCCCCTTTCCTCTGCAACTTTTCAAAATTCCAAACCAAGACAACCAAACACTATTATTAACATTCACATCATTAACAAAATAAAGCCCTGTTAGTCCAATCGGAACATCATCGTCATACACAATATAGCTATCCAACTGAGGTGCTCCAGATGAACTGTCACATTCAAATCTACGCCTGAACCCCTCATAAAATGGCGTCTCTGGGAATATCTGTCCCTGAACATCAGCTGCAACTTTCCAGTTTTCTTTTGTAATGATTACATACTGCAACATCTCCAGTACACCTCCACAAGAAGATAATCTGATATTTTTTAAGTCTAACAAAATATTCACGTTCTGACAATCCAGATGTCTTCACACAAACACCAATTTCAAAATTTAAAATATCAGCTACTATTGTAATAGAAATGGACACCTGTAAGTGATTGCAAAAGCAGTGGAAATCTATCAAAATCTTACGAAGAAACTCAAAACAAAGGTAAAATATGCAGACCAGCAGAGATTTTCTCTCAAGAATAACAGGGTTTATCAATATCCAAATTCCAAAATATTATAGATCCTATGACTAAAATAATTCGGTTGTTTAGTCGGACAGCACTTTCATTAACCAATAAACAATTTATCCCAACATATAAAATAAAAAAATCAAACCAGAAATAAGAATCACTATAAAAAAAACTAATAACATATTTAAATCTCTTTTAGCCTTTTTCCATTCTTCCACGCGCGAAGATTTTGTCAAAACACTTTCACCATTTTCATTTTTTGTCAGATGAACATATTCGTCTTTATTACAGATAGTGCAATTGATATCCAAACATTCTGCTAGCATTTTACCTCTTTCTACTGCAACTAAGTATGGTTCTCTGCTTGCAGCTGGCTCACACATATCAACTAACTTATTACCATTGGTCAAACCAGATAATAAAGTAGTTAACTGAGGATTATCTAGCAACTCACCTTTAAAGTCCAATACAACAGCAGGACTTTTACTTGGAACAAGATATCCATTGTTTACAGCAATCTCTTTTATTGTATCCAGTCTGATTTCTTTGGTTCGTCCGAATTCTTTTTTACCAATGCAATTAGCAGTATAAAGAGTATTTTTATTAATATCATAAACCAAAAGACTTTTTGTCATATAAACGCCTACGCCACCAATAATCATAGACAGCAAAGCAAATAATCCAAAATTTGAAAAAAGCAGTTCTTCAGAACGAATATTTACCAAAATAGCAGTAATAATGAATCCAGCAGTCAGCAAAACAGTAAATAAAGTCTTTCCTTTACCCAATGACTGCATATATAAAACATCATCATACAGGTATCCTTTAATACTATTATTTTGAAGGAATTTATTTATTATTGCTTTTATTTCGTTATTATCTTTCATGTTGAAACTCCACTGCTTAGATAAATAACAAAATAT
The DNA here is from genome assembly GCA_045639725.1 of Candidatus Avigastranaerophilus sp. GTDB lineage: Bacteria > Muiribacteriota > Ozemobacteria > Ozemobacterales > Ozemobacteraceae > RUG334. The sequence goes on from JAZUDR010000334.1 coordinate 2,682, forward strand.
ACTAATAATCAGTTTATGACAACAACTCTGTGTGGAGATAAAAGAACAATTTATCAGACATAAATTAAACGGCTGAATAATTTCTTTTTTCTCATCCTATTCTTTTTTGTTGAGTTGAATCTTATGTGATATAATATTGTTAAGGGAGCTGACTATGAAAAAATATATTGTTCTCGCAATCGCTTTGTTAGCTAATTCTGTTTTTACTGTTTTTGCTGATGAATTACCTGTTTTAAAGTCTGATAAAAAATTATGGAAAATTCTTGAAGAATTGAAGCAACCAGAATATGAGTGGGTCGAACTTTCTCACTCTCTTAATAATGAAAGTCCATACTGGTCTGGTATTCCAGATGGTACTGTTGAATTAGGAAATGTCTGTTTTGACTGGGGAAATCCGAAAGTGGATTGTCTAATAAATACTTTTAAATTTCCGGGACAATTTGGAACTCATGTTGACTTCCCCGGCCATTTTATCAAGAATGCTCCGCTTTCAGAGTCTTACGGTGTTGAAAGCATGGTTTTCCCTTTGGTTGTCATTGACATATCCGAAAAAGTAAAAAAAGATGTTCATTATGCTATAACTATTAAGGATATCAAAGATTTCGAAGACAAATATGGAAATATTCCTGACGGTGCATTTGTGGCACTGAATACCGGCTGGAGTAAAAACTGGCCGAATATGAACAAACTTTCTGGTATCGCTGCTGACGGTAGTGAAAATTTCCCAGGCTGGTCGATGGAAGCTTTGAAATATATTTATGAAACTAGAAATGCCGCTGCAAACGGCCATGAAACCATAGATACTGATGCTTCTGTGTTGGCAGAGAAAGCCGGAGATCTGGCCTGTGAACGCTATGTTTTATCTAAGGGCAAATTGCAGATAGAGTTACTTGATAATCTTGATAAGATTGCTCCTGTCGGTGCTTTGATAATTGCAGCCTGGCCGCGTATTGAAAATGCAACAGGAATGCCAGTACGCGCCTTTGCCATAACCCCCAAAAAAAGACTCTGATATGAATTGTCTCAAAACTCTAAAGACCAAATCTACGATACCAAACTCAATGCTGCAGAATTCGGTTTACCTCAGAACAGAAACAGATCCAAAACAATCAATTCCGCGAATGATTAGAAACAAAAAAGCTTTTGTTATATTTGAAATCATTATATTATAGAGAAAATCAAAACTGGAGTTATAAATGAGAAAGATGCCTTTCGTAGCTATTGTTGCAACTGCTTTGTTAATTAGTTCAGGCTTATATGCTGAAGACTATGCTGTTCCAGAAAAAATTAACCTGGGCGCTTATTATAATAATGAAGAAATCACTGCCACCAAACAGGTTAATGGGGAAAACACAACCTATACTTATACAGGCAATAATGGTTTTAGCGCTTCTACACAGAACGGAATCAACATTAACGCTCTTCAACTATTGCTTGGAGTAACTGCCAAAGCCGAAAGCAATTTCCCGAAAATGAAAGCCGACAGCAATTGGCACAAGGTAGTTAGCCATTATCGCAGCGGAACTAACGACGATTATACAGTAACCACATTAGCATCTGTTGATTCAGTGGTAAGCTATATCACGTCTGTGAAAGACCCTGATTTCTGCAGAATGAAACGCTTTACTACAAAGAATCCTGAATTAATTAGAGAAGTTACCGGCTCACAATCAATAATTGGCATGACAAGAGAAGAAGTCGGGAAATACTTTGGTAGCACCCACGAATATAGCTATTGCCTTGATTACTGTGTCAGAATACCAAGCAACAATGATGAATATACTTATGTAAGCATAATTTTTAATGATGATAGTAAAGTAAAAGAAGTAGCAGTAAAAAGACAGCCAGAAAGTAAATTAAAAATATTTACCTATATGGAAGGCGGAAATAATTATTATTCTGAACTTCCTGAAGGCTGGTATTCAATGGGTCAGATGACCGGCACGGGAGTAAATATAAGAAAAGAACCCAAAACTGGTGAAGTTATCGGTAACACCGGCTGGAAGCACCCACACGTATATTTCAATGAAACACGTGATACAGGCGAAGAATTCAAATGGCTCAAGATAAGAGCAAAAGTAATTGACGAAAACACAAAGGAATACAAAGGTGTCGAAGGCTGGGTATATGGCAGATATGTTTCCCCAAGTGACAAAACCTATTCAATGAATGAATCTGTATACGCTTCAATAGCTGTTATGGATGAAATGCCTCATTTTCTGGGAATCAGTAACGCCAAGGCTTCGACTATTGAAGAATCTGGATGTAATGAAGAAGGGGAAGCAGCTACCTACACCCAGTCAGTTCTAACTTGGCCTGAAGGATTAACTTGTGTCTATAACGAAAGCAACCCGTCTGCCATAACCGCTAAACCTGCAGAAGACGATATGGAACAAAGACCTGTCACATTCACAATTACCAGTGACAAATTGCCATTCCTAGGTTTGAAGGTTGGTATGGGCCTCGATGAAGTCAAGAAAATCAATGACCTCATGATAAAAGCAGGGTGGGGCGTAAGCATTGACGAATCTCAACTCGAAAACGGTATTGTTTTTTGGAACTGTGACATGCAGCAGATACAGGTAAACATCAAAGGTGGCAAAGTAGAATCAATCTCTCATGAATCATTGCCAGCATATTGACTAGAAAATATATATAGTTTACTTATATAAATCAGATAGAAATTTAAGGAGATTAGCATGTTAAATTCCTTTGTCAGAGATTATAATTCAAAAATTATTTTAGATGACGAAAGTAAAGCTCAAAGATTAGACTTTTTAAAGCTCTTTGCCAAAGAAAACGACTTGGAATTTCAAGATAAAATAGACGAACTACCTGGCTTAGGATGTGACTTTGCTCTAGCTAATATAGGAAAAATTACGAGCCTTACATCTGTTCTTAGTGGAAATAATGAAAATAGTCAGATTACAATTATTACAGATTACTGCTTTACCCAAAAGACTGATTTTCATTCAGGACATGCTACTCTTCTGATGATACAAAAGCCATATCTTGATTTACCTGATTTCTTTGTACGTGATGAATATTTAATCAGCGATACCTTAGGAAAGCTTTTCGGAGGTCAGGATATCAATTTCTCTGTAGACCCGGTATTCTCACCTAAATTTATTCTTCAAGGAAGTAATGAAGAAAAAGTTAGAAATCTTTTCAATCAATATGTAAGAACTGCATTTGTGAATAACCATATAAAAGATTGCCGTTATGAAGGTAACGGCGAAATCTTTATGCTGCTTTCACCAATGATTGATAACCAGGAAGAACTTTGGGAAATTTACAATAATGGTTTGGCATTATTCTCTGAATTAACAGTTAATAAATAATTTAATACATAAAAAAAGCCTCAGATTGTATTCTGAGGCTTTTTTTATGCTTACTATTAGAAATTAGTAATCTGATCTACGTATTCCGGGTGGTCAATGAAAGGATTTCTGTTTTTCTGAATAGCTTCAATAGCATCATTTCTTGCTCTTTCGCAAGGATCAACAGGGTCATCCTTGTGCCACTGACGAAGAACTGCTTCTTCCTTAGCATCAATGCTCTTATTGTAGCGAACTGCAAAATAGAACATGGCTCTTGCTACATTGCCACGATGCTGTTTTCTGACTTCAAATACAGAACCGTCACAGCGGCTTCCGCCAACATCAAATTTAATATATTTGTCATCGCAAACACCGAAAGGAAGAGAACTTCTGTAGGAATTTGCCTTTGAATCAGTTGGGAAAAGGTGATGGAGGTCTGATTTTGCTGGACCTACTGCACCCATAGACTGTGGCCATGTATGTTCAATATTCAGTGAATTGCTGGAAGGCATTTTGTCCTTTACTTTTGTAACCTTACCAGTGTAAACACATTCTACGTTACCACCGTGATTATCAATCTTGAGCATAATAAGCTGACGAGCCTTGCCATAATCAACGCCCTTCATTTTGCTTACCTGAGATTGAAGCATACCACGAAGGCTTCCGCCTTCCTTGCCACGGCAACTGCGGTAAAAAGCTTCAGTATTAGCTTTATTTGCACGGCTATAAGCAGTAGTTGAACCACTCTGAGAGAACATCAATTCTGGATCATCACCAGCTTCAGGATCAATACCGTTATCAATGTTCTGGAGCTTGATCAATCTTTCACGGACACGCATAATATCTGCCTGTGAACGTGGAGAACTGAGTTCTACTTTATCCAATAGAGAAATAGCTTCACCTAATAGCTGTTCGCGGGAAACGTCAGAATCATTACTTTCCTGTGCTGCGAATGTTGGTATAGCTGATAAAGCTACGGACAACCCTAACATCAATGCGCAATTTTTAATATTTTTTATGTTCATGATAAATTATTGTAACACAGAAAAAAAAATTATGTAAGGCTTTTTAGCCTCGATTCATTGATTTTTTAACAATATTCTTTTATGATAAAAATAGTTATTATTAGGAGGGTAGGGTAATGAGAAAAATAGCTTCTTTATTAAGCGCCTTTGTTTTATGCTTAACGGTATCAGCCAGTGCTTCCTACTGCACCTATTGTGGCAAGGGTTCCCCAGACTCAGCCAATTTCTGTTCGAATTGTGGAACCAGACTTTACAAGCAGACAACAAATACAAATGTTTGTATTAACGGCAACACAACAACAAGAAATACAACTACATATATTTGTCCCAATAGCAGTAACTGCAACTCTGTAGTGACCTACTCAACTACAACTCCTGATTACACTTATACAACCTCTTCCAATGGTTGCACTCAGATAATCTATACAAATCCTGCAATATTGCCGCCACCGCCAGTTTACGTTCCTCACAGAACAGTAATCTATCGACCAGAGCCAACCTTTGGCGAAATATTAATAGGTGGAATATTGGCACATCAGATTCACAAGCACGGTCACCATCATCATTATCATCATGGCCCCAAACCGGGTCCAAGACCGGTTCCAGTTCACCATAGACGTTAAGCAATAAAAAGTATATAGAATAAGGAGAGCATTCGTGAGAAAAATAAACCTTATAATTGCTTCATTTTTGTTGGCATCCTCATTGCCTGCTTTTGCAGCATTCTGCAGTAATTGTGGTAATCAATTATCTGTATCAGACAACTTCTGCTCAACCTGCGGGCAATCTATAGGAAGCACAAACAGTAGTTCAAGCACAACTACTTACGTAACACCTAATTCCAATACAGTTACTTATACTACAACCACACAAAATGGTGTTGTAACTACTACCACTACAGGTAATAATACTGTAATATACACACAACCATCAGTTATTGTTAAACCAGTTCCTGTGCCACCTCCACAGCCATCACCTGTTGTAAAACTAGTAGACGGGCTTTTGTCCTATCAGAGATGGCGTCACAAAGCTCATGCTCAACATGCCCCACATAAAATAGAACCGGCTCCAGGTCCAAGAATAGGCCCATTAAAACCACCGGCACCACCTAAGGGTCCGAATCCTAAGCCGGCACCCACAAAACCTGCTCCTCCAAAACCTGAACCACCTCGTCACTAATTATTTTAGATTTTTTTCATTTTCCCCTTACGGTTTTTGAAAAATTGTGTATAATTAAAGAACTATGATGTCATTAAATATAAAGAAATGCGTTTTGATGTTAGGGTTATCTGTAGCTCTCTCAACAGGTACAACTCTTGCAGCACAGGAAGGAAATGATTCAGTTAGTGCTAGCGATAAGCTGTTGAAGGAAGCTATCTCTTTGCTTGACAATGTAGAACAGAGTTCTCCAAAGTCAGCTCAGGAAATTGAACTTATCCGCCAGAAGCTCATTAAGATTCAGAAACTTGATAGAGTTAACAGCGAAGACAATATTCCAGAATTAATGTTCTCTAGAAGTGGTGCAACAACAACTACTTATAGTCGCAACAATAAGGCTAAGAGAGTTGCTTTCTATAATACCTGCCGTGGTCTCAGAAATGAAGACCTTAAGGCTAAGCTTCGCTCTGAAGTTGCTAAGCACACTGTTTACAGCTATAAAGAAGCAAGAAAGCTTATGTATGGACACATTGATAACAGAAACGGTTCAATTGAATGCGTTTATACTGGTAAAATTGTTTCTTGTGCTCCTGGTAAAAGTCCAAATGGCATTAACTGCGAACATACATGGCCACAGTCGAAGGGTGCTGTAGGCGATGCTAAGTCAGATATCCACCATCTCTTCCCAACAGATCCAGATGCTAACAGCAGACGTGGTAGTTTCCCATTTGGTTACGTAAACAAAGACTGCGTATGTTTCAGCGAAGGCGGAAGTATGTTTGACGGTGATGTATTTGAAGTAAGAAAACAGCATCGTGGTAACGTAGCACGTGCTATGTTCTACTTCTCAACTATTTATGATAAGCCAATTGATGAAGCCCAGGAAAAAGTTCTTCGCGAATGGCACAAACAGGATCCGGTTGATGCCAATGAAATAGCAAGAAATGATGCTGTTGAATCATATCAGCATAACAGAAACCCATATATTGACCATCCAGAATATGTTGAAATGGTCAGCGATTTCTGATTTCTTTAATTGATTGATAAAAAGAGCGTCGCAAATAAGCGGCGCTTTTTTTATTTTCTTTTTATGCATGTTGATTTAAAATAAGCTAAATAAAGTTTCTAAGGATTAAAGATGAATAAAAACATTATTAAGTCAGCATTACTTTTAATAGCATTATCATCAATCTCAAATGCAGAAGTCATAGATAAGAATATAAAACTCGAAAAAGAGTTCGAGTTTTTACCGTATATTAGTAAACCTGTGGTAGAACATATTAATGTTCCACAGCAGGAATTGGTTCCAGATGTAAAAGACGATCCAATAAAAGGAACAATCAGGTTTCTGGACCTGTTTGAATGCAAAGACTTAATATTTAAACGTGGTATATGGGTTTGGCTACCAGAAGGATATACCGATGGCAATGGCCCATATGCTGTAATATATTTCCATGACGCTCAGAATCTATTTCTTCCTTCAAAATCTTTTTCAGGTAAAGACTGGAAGGTTGATGAAACAATTATGGATTTAATGAATAAACAAGAAATCAAACCTACAATTGTAGTAGGTATCCCTAACTCACCAGCTAGAGATATTGAACTTAACACAGCAACTAAAGAAGGGAAGTCATATAGTAATTTCATAATCAACGAAGTTATGCCCTTCATAAAAGAAAAGTTTCCAGTAAGCAAGAGAAAGGAAAACCATATCATAGCAGGTTCATCTATGGGGGGCTTAATATCTTTTCAGATGGCTTTTGATCACCCGGATAAATTCGGTGGTGCAATCTGTATGTCTCCTGCCTTTTTAAGGCAGATATCAGGAGTCCTTAATCAAGTGAAGAATTGCCAGAAACCACCTCTAAACACAAAGTTCTATATTGACTCAGGAGACCAGGAAACCCAACCAGAGGAAGGCTTCAGTGAAAATATCCTTCAGGTATTTCAAGAAATGAAAGATACATTGCAGGAAATTGGATTTCACGAAGACAAAAATATGAAATCAGTTCTGCAAAAAGATGCACATCATAATGAAGCATTCTGGGCAGAACGACTTCCAGAGGCAGTTAAGTTTATGTTAAAACGCTAAGAAAGCTAAAAAGAAAAGAACCGCGATTCATAAGAGCCGCGGTTCTTTATTTATGCTGATTAAATATTAAGCAGCTTTTTCTTCTTCCTTATTGCAGCATTTGCAAGTAGAAATCTTCTTATAGAGATAACCACCCAAAATGCCACCAACGATTGGAGCAACCCAGAACAGCCAAAGCTGCTGAATAGCCCAGCCGCCTACGAACAAAGCAACTGCTGTGCTTCTTGCAGGATTTACAGAAGTATTAGTTACAGGAATGCTGATGAGGTGGATAAGGGTCAAGCAGAGACCAATAGCTATTGGAGCAAAGCCCTGAGGAGCCTTTTCATCAGTAGCGCCACAAATAACGAAAAGGAATACAGCAGTCAATACGAATTCAGTAACAAGAGCTGCACCCATAGAATACTGCATTGGTGAATGTTCAGCGTAACCATTGCAAGCAAAACCAGAACCTACAACATCAAAACCAGCCTTACCAGAAGCGATGAAATAGAGAACGCCAGCAGCAGCGATGCCACCAAGAACCTGAGAAATGATATATGGTGCAATCTGTTTTGCATCAAAACGACCAGCGGCAGCTAAACCAAGAGTAACTGCTGGATTGAGATGACAACCAGAAATGTGACCAATAGCAAAAGCCATAGTGAGTACGGTAAGACCGAAAGCAAGTGAAACGCCAGCCCAGGCAATACCAACATTTGGTACACCAGCAGCAAGAACTGCACTACCGCAACCGCCCAATACGAGCCAGAAGGTACCGATAAATTCGGCTACATATTTGTTCATAAAGCCTCCAAAATTTGTTAAAAATTCAATTAAAAGTGTATACAACATTTAAAAAATTACGTCAATAGCCAAAAATAATTAAATTTTTATGCACGAAGGGGTTGCGAAATTTTAAAAATTTAATTAAAATGTTTTTATCGGAGGAAGCAAATGAAATTAAAGCAATCATTAATCCTCGCAGCAGCAGCTGCAATATTAACCGCCGCCGGGGCACCGACTGCTCAGGCTGCAAAACCTGTCAACGTATTAGTTATCGACTCAGGCAGTGACTTCACACACAAAGCACTAAAGCCAATGGCAAATGCCAACGAAGCCGAATTAAACGGCAAAACAAAAGTCGATGACGACAAAAACGGCTACGTAGATGACGTATACGGCTGGAACTTCGTTGAAAACAACAATACCTTAGTAAATCTGGAAGACACACCACCAGAATACGACAGAGTATTAAAGGTAATGCAGTACATCAACAAAATGCAGCAGTCCGGTCAGGAAGCATTTACAAAAGATGAATGGAATTGGCTTGTAAAGAACTACAATGATCCAAAACTGGCACCTTGGGTAGGCTTCTGTGGTGGATGGGCACACGGTACACATTGTGCTGGTATCATCGCATCTAACAATAAAGATGTAGCTCTGAATGCAATCAGACACATACCAACAGGTGATGCACCAAAAGCATTGGTAGAAGATGCATTTAATAGGCTTAAAGCTATGATGGCTCACAGAAAACCATCAAGAGGAATTGACAATTCACTTAAGTCAGAACTCGAAAACTATTTCTCACAGCTCGGCAAAGAATATGCTGCAGAAATAAAAGACAAAGCCAGTTATATTGCACAATTCGATCCAAGATTGATCAACTGTTCATTTGGTACTGAAAACTCTAATTTGAAGCAGATGATGAAGTCTAACATGTTATCATGGGGCTTCAGAAATCCGACTGATGAAGAAGTCCAGGAAGTAGTAAATCTTTTTGTAACAAAAGCATTCCTTCCAAGAGACAAAGCACTCTTCAGCGGTTGTAAAAATGCATTGGTTTTCATCGCTGCCGGTAACTCTTCAGAAAATCTTGATCCATTCGTAACATCTCCAAATAATGTTCCGATACCAAACAAGATTGTTATTGGTGCAACCAACGAAAACCAGAAATTAGCTGATTTCTCATGCTATGGTGAAAATACAGTTGACGTAGCAGTTCCTGGCGTTAACATTTACGCAACTTATCCAAACAATAAGATGGGTTATATGTCAGGCACTTCAATGGCTTGTCCAAACGCTTTGGGTATGGCTTCATTAGTATTGAAAGCCAATCCAGACCTCACACCAGTAGAATTGAAAAAGATTCTCATGGGTACTGTAGACGTTAAGGCATGGCTTAAAGGCAAAGTCAGAACTTCTGGCGTAATAAACGTAGACAGAGCAGTATATGCTGCAAAACAGGTAAAAGCAGGCAAGACCTTGGCCGAAGCAATCAAAGCAGCAAAAGCTAACGTTGCCGACATGGCTGTTAAGAGATCTAGAAATGCTGGTCCAAATCTAAAGGATCCAACAGTTAGAAAGATGTATTTCTCTAACGTATTCTAATTCTTGACAAACACAAAAAAACGGCTTTCAATCGAAAGCCGTTTTTTTATACCAAAATAATCTAACAACGCCAACCAAGCCAACGACTTTATTGTAAACATACTATTTACTGTCTTGGTTTACATAATATATATTATCAGACGTCCTATAATTTAATAACCCATTCGCTAACCAACGCCAACCAAAGCCAACAACCTCAACAGCCGTATTGAAATATACTTTATGTTACTTTTATATCACTTTTATTTCCTCTTGACTATCTCCATTACAACTGTATAAAATAACAGCATGAACTTACAATATTTAACCATTGATGAATTATCAGTCTTAGACAAACCTAATACCTTTGTAATCATTCCTTTAGGTTCCTGCGAACAGCATGGTCCACATCTTCCATTAGGAACCAAGTCTTTTCTATCAGAAACAATTGCTTTCATGGCATACAATAAATTAAAGGATGAAGATTACAGTTGTATAGTAACTCCAACTGTTCCATTTATGCCTTGCAAAAACAATGAAGGTTTTCCAGGCGTTTTTGGAATGTCTCCAAGAACTTACTCAGACGCTTTATTCGAAATTGGCAATTCCTTTGCAGCAGACGGCTTCAAATGTATATTCTTCGTAAACCTTTCAGTATCGCCAGATGCCCTAAAAGCTGTTGAAACTGCTGTAAATGACCTGAATACATTACCAGGCTTCAGAGCTTTTGACCCAATGCCATTGTGGAATTTCACACAGGACGACATTTTATTAGATTATCTTAAGGCTATGAATATAGACCCAAAGAATGAACTCCATGGCGATATAAAGGAAACCAGCGCTTTATTGTCGTTAGACCCAACTTTAATAAGGCAAAAGGTATTATCAATACTACAGGACTGCAGAGCTAATTCCAATTGGGAAATGCTAAAAGGTAACTTTACCTTTAAGGAAATGGGTTCAATAGATGGATATCTAGGTTCACCTTCTAAGGCCAATAAAGATCTTGGTCAGCTTTATTTGCAACAGGCTGCCAATGCTTTGGCAGAATCTATGAAATATGTAAGCCAAGGAAATGAATTGCCAGATTTACCAATTCAAATTAGAACATTATTAAAAATGGTAGACATCGACGAAATTTAAAATTTGCAAAATTGTCGACCTAAATTCATTGATTTTGCAACAAATTTTAACTTTTAGTGTTGACGTTTTTATCATATAAGAATATTATCTGCTCCGTAATCTAAAAACGGAGCTTTTTTTTATGACTGGTATACCAGATTTTTACGGTGAACTTGTATTCAACAAAAAAATTATGCGTGAACGTCTAAGCAATCAGGCTTACGACAAACTGATGGCCACAATAATGGATGGCTCACCTCTTGATGATTCAATCGCTGAAGATATCGCACATGCCATGAAAGAATGGGCTATCAGCAATGGGGCGACTCATTTTACCCATTGGTTTCAGCCGCAGAGAGGCGGAACTGCTGAAAAACACGATTCTTTCATTACATATTCTGATAATGGTGACCTAATTGAACGTTTCTCTGGAAAACAATTGATACAGAGTGAACCAGACGCCTCATCATTCCCGTCAGGTGGAATAAGATCAACATTTGAAGCACGTGGTTATACTGCATGGGACCCTACTTCACCAGCCTTTCTACTTGAAACCGGTAAAACCAAAACACTAGTTATACCATCAGTATTCTTGTCGTGGACCGGTGAAGTTCTTGACTTAAAAACTCCGTTCCTTCGTTCTTTAAGAAGCCTTAACGATGCATGCATCAGAATGCAGCGCGTCTTAGGAAATAGATCTGCTAGAAAAATAGTTGTTAACTGCGGACCTGAACAAGAATACTTTGTAGTTTCCAAAAAGCTTTATGAAACAAGACCAGACCTTAGAATCTGTGGAAGAACCCTATTCGGTGCTGCACCAGCTAAGGGTATGCAGATGGAAGACCATTATTTTGGAGCCATTCCAGAAAAAATGACAAAATTCATGGAAACCTTAGACCATGAATTATATAGAAGAGGTATTCCGTCTAAGACTAGACATAACGAAGCTTCTCCAAATCAGTTTGAACTTGCACCATTATATGAAGAAGCAAATCTTGCTATAGACCACAACCTACAGATAATGAATGTAATCAAAGGTGTCGCTGATGAGTTTGACCTCGTTGTTCTTTTGCATGAAAAACCATATGCAGGAGTCAACGGTTCAGGCAAACATGTAAACTGGTCTCTGAGTGATAATACTGGCGCCAACTATTTAGAACCATCTGCATCTCCATTAAAGAATATAAATTTCTTAATCACACTTGGCGCTGTTATGCTTGGTGTTGATAAATTCGGCGGACTTCTCAGGGCATGTGTTGCAGACGCAGGAAATGATCACAGACTTGGAGCTAATGAAGCACCGCCTGCAATAATGTCTATTTATCTTGGTGAATATTTAACAAAGCTCATTGATGAAATTGAAAATACTGATAATATCAATGAACAGTCCATGGCAAATATAAACCTTGGTGTTAGAAACCTTCCTAGAATATCTAAGGATTATGCAGATAGGAATAGAACCTCGCCAATAGCTTTTACTGGCAATAAATTTGAATTCAGAGCAGTAGGATCATCTCAGAATCCTTCTGAAGCTGTAACAGTACTTAACCAGATATGTGCTTACGGACTTTACATTATTGAAAAGAGAATGTCACAAAACAAGGACATGGATGTAAGGGAAAATGCTTTCAAGGTTCTTAAGGAAGTATTCAAGGAAACTAGAAGAATCAGATTTGAAGGTAACGGTTATTCTAATTCATGGCAGGAAACGGGAACACGTCTTGGGCTTCCCAATGCTAAGAATACCCCTGCTGCCCTACCCTGCTACCTTGAAAAAGATGTTTTTCAACTCATGGAAAGAACTCATGTATTAACAGAAAGAGAACTTAAGGCAAAAGTTGATATAAAGCTTGAAACTTATGTAAAAACAAAAGAAATCGAATATAAGACAGCAATCAACATTGCAAGGACTCTAATCATTCCTGCAATCACCAAACAGATATGCTTAACAGCAAAAGCTGCTTCAGAAATGAAAAATGCGGGCATTAATTCCAAAGAACTAATAACAGACGCAAAAGGATTCGATAGTCTATATCTTAATATAAAAGAAAAAACTAACGAGTTAGAAGACATTATCTCTAAGCCTAATAATGATATGCTTTCAAGAGCAAGATTCTTTGCAGATAAAGCAGAAACTATCCTTGAAGAATTAAGAGCTTTTGTGGATAAAGCAGAAGAATCTGTTTCTAATGAATTCTGGCCAATGGCTAAGTATCAGGAATTATTAACAGTTTTGTAAGGGCACACAAAATTTCTAAAAAAATTTAAATTACTACTAGATTTTTAGAAATAAAAGTGGTATATATGATAATCCCATATAACACCCGTAACAAAATCTCAGGTTCTGTAAGGGACCTAACTACACAACCAGATTGGGAGTAATAAAATGTACGCCATTATTGAAATCGGTGGAAGACAGTATAACGTCGAAAAAGGCAGCAGAGTTCGCTGCGAAAAACTCGATCAGGCTGCTAACGAAACTTTGACTATTGATAAAGTATTGATGGTTAAAGACGGCGAAAATATGCAGATTGGTCAGCCCTATGTTCAGGGCGCAAAGGTTCAGGCCAAAGTTGTTGGTCATGGCCGTGGTAAAAAGATTCTTGTTCTTAAGTATAAGAGCAAAGTTAACTACCGCCGCAAATATGGTCATCGCCAGCAGTTCACTTCCCTTCTTATCGAAGATATTAAGGGTTGATGATAACTGTCTCGTTCCCAGAGATACAAACCTGTAGTTTACATTTTGTGGTCTTAGGTCACAGTAGTGTAAATAAGGGAAATGACATAGTTTGTGCAGCTGTATCAGCGTTAACACAGACTTTTCTCAGAGGAATAGAGAAAAACTTGAATGCAGAATTCAAAGGTGAATTTCAGAGCGGTAAATGTGATTTATCGATAGAAGTTCCTGAAGAATCTGAAAAAGAGTTCAAGATCATTTGTGAAGTATTTAGAGACGGGTTCCGTGAGATTGCAAAAGCTTATCCGGAACAGGTTAAATTGAATTGTCAGGAGATTTATCATGGCTCATAAGAAGGGACAAGGCTCATCAACCAATGGTAGAGAGTCTAATGCTCAACGACTTGGTATTAAAAAGTATGCTGGCGAACATGTAATCGCTGGTAACATTATTGTTAGACAGAATGGCACTAAGATCCACCCAGCTCTTAACGTTGGTCTTGGTAAGGACGATACTCTGTTCGCTCTTACTGACGGCGTTGTAAAGTTCGGTTGGTATAAAGGAAAACATGCTGTAAGCGTAATTCCTGAAGAAGCTGAAGCTGCTAACTAATAAACCGTAAAGAAAAAGAACCGATTCCTATGTCGGTTCTTTTTTTTATGCCTATTTTTCTACAAATAAAAAAATACGAACAACGATAATGTTGTTCGTAGTTTTTTATTTTCTATCAGAAGAATTCAGGAGACGGTGGATTACGTTTTATAAATCGTCCACTACCCTTTTCTCCCTGCCAGCCTTTAATTGTGTCATATATTACTTTGCCACGCAATATTGTAATTTCATTGCGGCCTTGGATTTCTAAGCCTTCATAAACAGAATAATCATTGTTCATATGTAGATTTTCCTGTTTAATAGTATTCTTTGCATTTGGATCATATACCATTACGTCTGCGTCTGTTCCGGGTATTAATGAACCTTTTTCTGGATACATACCAAAAATCTTAGCTGGATTTTCTGTTATTGATTTAATAGCTGTTGCAAGTTCAAGCTTTCCATTATGAATACCATTCAAAACAAGAACAGGCATTGTTTCTATACCAGGAATACCCATTGGAAGACGATTTATAGAACCACCCCAGGTATCCTTGTCAGCCTTGTTGAATGGACAATGGTCGGTAGCAACCATAGACAAGTCCTTATTAGCAAGACATTTCCAGATATTAGCCTGTTGGTCCTTCGGTCTGACAGGTGGACAGCAGCCCCAATAATGACCATTCTTATTATTAAATACAGAATCATCAAGATATAGATATTGAGGACAAGTTTCACCAGTAATTGGCGCACCATTCTTTCTGCCCTTTCTTAAGGCTTCGGCGCCATCACCACTAGAAACATGAACTACGTGGGTTTTACAACCTGTGAATTTAGCAAAATTACAAACTCTTGCAATTGCTTCACTTTCAGTGAAGACCGGGCGTGTTGTTGGCAATGCTTTAATCCCGATTTCGTTCTTATTAGTTGCTAAATCAGTGAGGTAATCAATTACCATACCGTTTTCAGCATGGACAGTAACAAGAATATCATTCTTGTTACAGATTTCCATAATGCGGAACAGATTTTCATCATTCTGCATACGTCCAATTTTATTGTAAGCTGTGAAAATCTTGAAGCTTCTTATACCTAAGTCAGGCAAAAGCTTAATTTCGTCAGCGACCTGTTCGGTAAACTTAGCAATACAAGCATGTAAAGAGTAATCTATTGCTGATGGTTTAGCTTCTTCAAACCTTCTATTAAGGCTGGAAATCAAACCTTCACCATTTTCCTGAGCTGTAAAATCAATAAAAGTTGTAACACCGCCGGCAGCTCCAGCTACACTACCAGTGTAAAAATCGTCTGCGGAAACAGCATCGTAAAAAGGAAGTGAAAAATGAGTATGAGCATCGATAGCACCAGGCAAAACCCATTTGCCACTTACATCTATTTCTTTTTTTCCTTCAAATCCATGACCAATTGCTGCTATTTTTTCGCCGTTAATGGCAAGGTCTGCATCAATAAGTGAATCGCCGTAAAAAACCAATCCATTTTTCAGAACTAAATCAAACATAGTTTCCCCTTTTTTTTCAAAAAATGGTTTATAAAAATTATATAACAGTCGAGATATTTAATCAAATAAAGGGAGAATAATATGAAAAATGAAAACTTTCTATTTGCTTTAATAGCTGTTTTGTTTTGTTCTTTCCTGTTTACATTTTATAAATATAGACAAAAAAGAAGACTTCTTCAAAAAGACAAAGTAAGAGATTTATCTTTTTACGGAAGAAAATCTAAAAATAAAACTCAAAAATAAGCATAAAACTAATGATATTATCAACTGTTTTGTGTTATTAATATTATAATCATGGCAAACAAAACAGTTGATAACAAAAAAAGAATCATAATCCTGATAAGGAATAGAGACTTAAAAGCAGCATTTAAGCTTTTTAATAAGTCTTATACTCAGGAAAATCCAGCTGATTTAGAATTTGTCAAAAACGTTTATGTTGAAATAAACCGTCTCAGTGCTCATAAGGAAAATTTTGAATTTTTAGCTTCGATAGGCTACTGTTATCCTGACAGCATTGAGTTTCAGGAAATATTTGAAAATGCCACCAAGATATATGTTGATAGCCTGATTTTACAAGCAAACAACATACAGTTTGAAAGACTTGAAAAAGAAAAAAATCTAGAAGATACAATCAAAAAGGCAAATCCCTTAGTAAGGGATAAAATGCGAGCTGATAAGATATTACAGCTCGAAAACCTTAACAAAAAATCTAAGGAATTATACAAGCTTGCCTTTTCATATGACTCCAAGAACCTAATGGCCTTAAAAGGCTGGCAGGAATGCTGTTTAATTGCTGAAGAAAAAGAGGAAGCTCAAGTAGTAGCAGACAAAATAGCAGATTTAAAACCATCTTTAAGAGATAAATCTGTTATACTCAAAGTTAAGAAGCAAGAATCAGAGTCTGAAAAAGCAACGAAGTTTCAATATAATGATGTAGCTCTAGATAATGATAATTATGATGAACTGCTTGAATTATATGAAAATAAAAAGTATCAGCTTTTAATTGATAAAGTTGAAAAGCTCAGTACTTCTGTGATAATTCCGGCAAAGATTTTAATATTGAAAGGCAAATCCTTAGTAGAGCTAAGACGTTTTAAAGATGCAGACCTTGCTTTATTTGAAGCAGAAAATTCAAATACAGATTATCTTGATGTAAAGAAAGCCAAGGAAGATGTATCAGAAGTAAAATACAACCTATATGTAAAAGCAGGTTCTTCATTTTTACAAAAGGGTATCGGTCTTGGCACGGCTTTAGGTTTGAATAACTTTAAGAAAGCAAAGGATTGTTTTGCTAAGGCTTTGGAAATTAATCCAGACAATCTGAATCTACTGGATCAATACTATTCAACATTAAAGTATCTAGGAGAACATGAAGAAGCCTTCAAAATCAAAGGTGCAATATATTCTCTTGAACCGAGGTTCAAAACTTCCTATGATAGCAATTACAATCACACACTTTGCTTTATTGCAACCTACGCTTATTACGACCAGCCATGGATTATAGATGAATTTAGATGGTTCAGACGAGAATATCTGCTTAATAACAGTCTTGGAAGAAGAATCAATTCACTCTATGTTTGTCTAAGCCCAAGAATCACAATGTCGGTTCAGAATGATGAGCTTGTGCGTCAATGTATAAAGCTTTTGCTTTATATACCACTATTTGTTATTAGAATATTAAAATGCTTAGAATCAGGTATAAAAAATGAATAAATTTTTAAAAGCCTTATTATTGTTTATGTTAACATCTGTTAGTCTAGCTGCCAACGCTCAGAATATCAGAATTGGTATACAGCAAGGAAAAGAAATTACAACTTTAAGAATTCAACCTGTATTAGGAAGATTCCAAATACAGTGTCAAAAGAAAGTTGCAACAGGAACTCAGGACATATATACAGAAGAAGTCCATGCTGGAGAAGATGCCGTTCTTATGTTAATTCCAAAAGGCATTATATTAAGAATGTCCTCAGAACGCCTTTATGAACAAGGCTTTGATCAAGTAATTATATCTGGTGGAGAACTCTGTAGCTTAGAATTGCCAGAACAGAATCACAGAATGATACATGGCAGACTAGAAATTACTCATGATGAAGAAAAGCTATTAATAGTCAATACGATACCATTAAAACAATATGCTATTTCCTGTGCTTCCACGGAACTGATTTCCTGCGAGCCAGAAGCAGTAAAAGCCCATATCGTAGCTATTGAAACCAAGATACATTATTTAAAAACTCACACAAAACATCCTAAAGATAATTTTGATGTTTGCGATGACAAGCATTGTTTAAAATACATTGGTTCAGGCTCAGACAGAGAATTAGTAAACCTGCTTTATGAATCAATACCAAACCATCTTTTGTATTACAAGGATAAATTGATATACCCGAGATACCACAACACATGCGGAGGTAAAATATCTTCAGCAAAAGATGTTTATGGCTTCGAAGATGAACCTTATCATATAGCCCATAATGACCTTCTTAATAATAAAGGCTCAGAAAACTGCTTTCATAGCCCATCTTTTCATTGGACTATTGAAACCCAGTTATCTTCTGTAGAAGATTTTCTTTCGATGGAATTTGCCGGTGGTGCTGAAAATATTTACGTAAACTGCGAACCACTTAAAATAAATGAAGAAGGCAGAATACTAATGTTAAGATTACGTGGCAAAAAAGTGCAGGAAGTTCAAGGTATTGCTTTTCTGGAACACTTGCAAAATTTCTATGGTGCTAACAGCATAAAGAGTATGAGATACACATTTGAACCATTGCGTAGAACCTTGCTTATTAGAGGTATGGGTGAAGGTGACGGTGTTGGAATGTGCTTATTTGGAGCAGATGGATTAGCCAAAAAAGGTCAGAGTTATATACAGATTCTGGATTTTTATTACCCTGGCACTACTCTAAAATAAAATAAGACCGGAATATCCGGTCTCATTTTTACTCACCGTCGTTAGTGTATTCCAATGATAGGAAAATACTAAATACAGTGGCAAAAAATAATGGTACGGTAGTCATTATAAATCTCCATCTAATTCATTAATCGACTATAAGACTTAATGTTTTAATAGAAATTTATGTTAAATCTTAATATACTGAACAAATCCCAGAAAAAAGCAGTTACCACTATTAATGGACCTATCCTTTGCATAGCAGGTGCAGGTTCCGGCAAAACTACTGCATTAACCTATCGCGTCGCTAACTTAATAGAGAATGGAGTCTCACCAGCTTCTATACTTCTTTTAACATTTACCAAAAAAGCTGCTTCAGAAATGCTTTCAAGGGTTAATAGCTTAGTAGGAATACAAGGCAATGAAGTTGAGGGAGGCACATTCCATCATTTTGCAGCCTCAATATTGTCACGATATGGCAGTAAACTAGGAATAAATAGAAATTTTGTAGTAATCGGAGACAATGATTCTGCTGACATTATTCATTCCCTTAAGCAATCAAATTATGCTCAATTAAAAGACTTTACTCTACCGAGCAAAAAAAGTATTAATTTCCAGATAATATCAAAAGCGAGAAATTCCAACCTCAATTTTGAACAAGTCATTAATCAAGACTATGGTAATCTTAATATTAGTCCACAAGGTATTGAATATCTTTATTCAGAATACAATAAATACAAAAAAAACAACAATTTATTGGACTATGATGACTTATTAGAATACTTATATAATCTTTTGCAAATACCTGAATATCAGATTCTTCTATCTGAGCAATATAAATATGTAATGGTCGATGAGTATCAGGATACAAACATAATTCAGGCAAGAATCACTTACCTTTTATCTGAAAAGAACCAGAATATAATGGTTGTTGGTGATGATGCCCAGAGTATTTATTCCTTCCGTGGAGGAAGAGTTGAAAACATCAAGGATTTCTCGAAAAAGTTTCCCAATGCTCAAATAATAAAATTAGAACAGAATTATCGAAGTTTTGGCTATATACTCAATGGATGTAACAATCTTATAAAACACTCACAGGAATGTATTCAGAAAAAGCTGTTTACCGATAAAATCGCTGGAAATAAAATTGCTATTGTAAAATGCATTTCAGAAAAAGAAGAAGCCTCTTTAATTGCATCCAGAATACTACAGTTATATAAAGCCGGTTATATCTTAAAAAATCAGGCTGTGCTTTTCCGAAATTCTAATTATTCTTATGAATTAGAAATGGAATTAGCTAAAAGATGCATACCATTCAGAAAAATCGGTGGTCCTAAGGTTTTTGATTCTGACCATATAAGGGACATTATTTCATATTTACGTATACTGAATAACCCATATGAAAAAATGTCGTGGCTTCGGGTATTGATGCTTATAAACAGGATTGGTATAGAAACTGCCACTTCAATTTATGAACAAATAAAAAACCAACTGGAGCCCTTTGAATTCAGTCATTTGAAAATAAAAAAAGAAATAAAAACAGAATTAAGCAATCTCTCAAATATGCTTCTTTCCTGTGTTAAAAATATAAATAAATCACCATCAGAAATACTGAATTTCATAATTGATTATTATATTCCAATATTGAAACAAAAAGATCCAGAATCCTATAACCAGAAGATAAAAGACTTGGACCAGATAACATTAATTGCTTCCAAATACTCAAACCTTCATAATTTCCTTTCTGAATTATTCATTGATAAAAATGATGAAAATAACAATACTGTAGACGCGCAAAACGATTACATCACGTTGTCAACAATTCACTCAGCTAAGGGGTTAGAATGGAAACAGGTATTTATCATCAGTGCCCTGGAAGGCCGATTCCCTTCATTCAGTTCATCTAAGCATAATGTAAATATAGAAGAAGAACGACGCTTAATGTATGTTGCAATGACACGCGCAATGGAAGGATTAACACTTTCTTTTCCATCTGGGATATGGGATAAAACCTCTAGAGAATTCCTTGTTAAGCCCTCAAGATTTATAAGTGAAATTTCATCTGAAGACGTTGAGATTTGGAATATAAAACGCTGATAAACAGTTCTATTAATGCTATTTTTACTAGATTTTATTTCTATAGTTTTTGTGATATAATGTTGTACAAAATATTATCTGGAGAATAATCAATTGGTTAAAAATCTTGCTATAGTAACTTTAATACTCTTAGGTATTCTAGGTGGTCTTTTTATATATGACTATACTCAGATGCCATCTAAAAGCTTAGTTATATTTTATACTTCAAATCTAAGAGGTCAGATAAAACCTTTTGCAGGCACTATTGAAGACCGTCAGTATGATGAAGTTGGCGGTTTAGCATTTATAAAAGGTTTTATCCAAGAAACATCTGTACCATTTAACTTCAATCCAGATAATGTAATTCTTCTTGACACAGGTGACGCTCTGTTTGGAACAGCAGAAGCAACTCTGACCATGGGCGATATTCCGTTAAGATTAATGAACAAGACTGGTTATGACGCCATGGCTGTAGGCAACCTTGAATTTGAATTCGGATTCGATGCATTGAAAGACTTTGCCAGAAGCAACCTCGTTCCAATGCTAGCATGCAACTACCGAGATGTAACTTCTACAGTAGGAAATACTTTTCAATCAGGAATAATTGTAGAAAAAGGCGGAATAAAAGTAGGTGTAATCGGCCTCGGTCAAGGTGATATTGCTAGAAATACACGCAATGATAATATCATTAATCTCGAAGTAACAGACATGCAGACATCAGTACAAAGAACTGCAGCAGACCTTAAAGAAAAGGGTGCGGAAATCATAGTACTTCTTTCTCACCACCCAAGTTTGGGCACAACAGAAAATCTCAGCACTGTATTTCCAGACGTAGATATTATTATCGGTGATTTAATAGGTCCCGCATCTGTTATGTTTGGGGAAAAGCCACTCGTTTGCCAGACAGCTCCAGGCAGAGGTGCAGGTATTGGTATTGTAAAAGTCCAATATCAATCAGGAAGATGGCAAATTGAACAAGGCTTACACAGAGTATTACCTATTGATGCAAGCAAAGTAAAACCTGACCCCACCCTTGTACAGGAAATTTCAAAATTTGAATCAAAGATTGATAGTCTGCTAGACGAAAGCATAACCCAGAGTCAGGGTAAATTCACTCATTCCTATATGGAAGAATCAAGCATAGGTTATTTGATTGCAGATAGCATGAAAGAAGCAACAAATGCTGATGTGGGTCTTACAAATTCAGGTGGTATCAAATCAGTATTTAATGAAGGTCCTGTAACATTGAGAAACCTTTATGAAGTACTTCCATTTGAAAACAATCTTGTAACAGTAGAACTTCAAGGCAGTGAATTAGAAAATCTTATAGAACAGAGTTTATCAGGTGGAAACCAGGGCTTTATTCAGTGTTCCGGCATTGAATGTATATATTCAACTGTAAATCCAGTAGGAAGCAGAATTATACAAATTGATATCAACGGTAAGCCATTAGAATTAGACGCTACATATACTGTCGCAGTAAACGACTTTATGTATTCTAATCATATGGATTGGCCAGAATTAGCTTTTGGTAATAAACCGCAAATCCGTGGAATGATAAGAGAAAGTTTTAAGGATTACCTAAAAAGAAAACCAACTATTACTCCACTTATCAAACCTAATTTCAAAGAATCTGATGATGACTATATTATTAGAATTTCATTATCTTCAGACATAGTAACACTTGAAAATCCAGTAACTCAGGAAAGCAGTTCTGATTATAAATATGCAATGCTGCTTGCAGAAGTAATCAGGCAGGAAACTACAACAGATTTTGCTTTTGTTAATTCTTCAATAGTTAATAAAACAAGAGAACCATTACAAACAGTAACCGTTGCCAGAGTATTCTCAGATTTGAATACTAAGGAAGGTATTTCTCTCGTTGAACTGACAGGTTCACAGATCAGAAAAATATTACAGGATAGTTTAAAAATGCATAATATCAGTTTTTCTGGTCTATCTGTTGAAGTAAATCAGGACAATATTAAGATTCTTCCCTGGAAAGACAGTTTTGAAGATGATACACTCTATAAAGTTGCTATCAATGAAAATTTCGATTTAACTCCATATCAGTTGTCTGGCAAAGAATTAAAGCCAAAGAAAAGATTCTCTGATATTCGTAGAACATTTATAAACGGTCTTAGAAAAGCAAATGGAAAGGTAGAATTAAAACGTGCGATTTACTGAAATTATAAATAGTAAAAAACTAAAATTTAAGATAATAGCCTTATTTATCTTAATTCTTGTTATGCCTCTGGCAATACTAACAATAATTTCCTTAAACAGAACGTCTACCGTAGCCAAACAGAATATAACCAAAGACTTAAATTATGCCACATCACTATTACGTGATAGTCTTGAAGACAGGCTTGATTCATTAAAGTTGCGCGTAAAAACTCTTACTGATTTTGAAATCGACAGTCTTGCATTCGATAATTTTCCAGCAAAAGAAACTGCAAGTATTTTTGAAAACGAAATATTAAAATCAGACTTAGATTACATAGCTCTTGTTGAAGACAGGACCATAGCAAGACAGCAGGTAGGTAAATTCTCATCCGAAGCTTTAAGTCTTATGATTCTACCAACTGTTTGCCGTTCACCTTTGAGTGTTAACATGTATGTAATCAATGATGAAGTCTGGATATTTGCAGCCGCAATGGTTACCAAAATAAAGACAGCTAAGCCAGAGCACATTGTTTATGCACAAAAGCTAAGCAATGATTTTGCAGATAAATTAAAAGGTCTTACTGGTGCAGATTTCAGTATTTTCTACAATAATAAGAAATTGATTACAACCCAAATGGATGCATACGCCAGAAGAAATATAGGAAAATCAATTGAAAATTCTGAAACTAATTCAGGCGTAATGAAGATAATGGGAAAATCTTGTGCTTATATAAGAGAACCGGCATTACCGAACAAAGTAAGTGATGAAATTAAGCTTGAAGTTGTTTTACCTGACGAAAACTATGAAGAACTTGGGAATAAAATGGGACAGGACTTCATTACTTTCGGTATCTTAGGTCTTATCCTAGCATTGACAACGGGTTATATACTATCAGTTAATATTGCACAACCAATCAACGAGCTGGCAGAAACAACATCTCAGGTAGCTTCAGGAAACCTGGAAGTAACAAATAAAATCAACAGAGAAGATGAAATAGGTATTTTGAGCAAGAATTTCACAGAAATGGTTCATAATATCAAAACAGAAAAAGATGAAAAAGAATTGCGAATGAAAGAGTTGAACACTCTCTTCGAAATAAGCAATGCAGTAAATCTTTTTACAGATTCTGAAGATCTTCTTAAATTTATTTTGTCTCATGCTATTGAAATTTTACAGGCAGAACGTGGTTCCATAATGCTGCTTGATGACCAGACAGACGAACTTGTTATAAAAGTTGCAACTGGCGGCCGTTATCGTGCTGTATCCTCCACCCCAATAAAATTAGGTTCTGGAATTTGCGGTAAAGTAGCTTTTGATGGAGAAGGCCTCATATGTAACGAAGGCTTCAAAGATTCACGCTTCAAGAATTTTGGCAGTTTGATGCCCGTTGAAGATATATTCAGTCTTATCTGCGCTCCTTTGAAATTTAAAGAAGGCACTATTGGCGTAATAAATATCGTTAACAAGAAAAACAATCAGTTGTTCAATGATAATGACTTACGTCTTCTGACTTTAATAGGAAGTCAGGCTGCTGTAACAATTGAGAATAACAAGCTATACGAATTGTCTATCACAGACGGCATGACAAAGCTATTTGTTCATAGATATTTCCAGGCCAGACTTACAGAAGAACTGCTAAGAGCAAGAAGATATGGTCTTAATCTTAGTTTAATCATGTTCGACATTGATAACTTCAAAAAGTTTAATGACACATACGGACATCAGGTCGGAGACCAGGTTATCCAAAAGGTTGCTGCATGTATTAAAGAAACAGTAAGAACAGGTATTGATATACCTTGTAGATATGGCGGCGAAGAAATGTGTATTATTCTTCCTGAAACTAAGTCAGAAGAAGCATTCATGACTGCAGAAAGAATAAGAAAGAAGATAGCGGCCTTCGGTCTTCCCCACTCTACTGGAGAATTGCATGTAACTGTTAGCGTAGGTGTAGCAGCTTATCCAATACACGCTACAGATAAGGCTTCACTCATAAAGGCTTCTGATACAGCTATGTATCAAAGTAAATCCGCTGGTAAAAACAGAACGACAGAAGCTGAAGAAATTAAAATCAGTTAAATATAAAAAAATAACTGCGTATATTAAACGCAGTTATTTTTTTTCTTCGGCATTTAAAAGCATCTGATAAATTTGATAATGCTTTTGATACTGAGTTAGTGCCTGTAACGTCTCAATAGTCTGAGGTCCTTTTTCTCTTAGGCATTTCACATAATTATTGTAGGAATTCTGATAATTCTTTTGCGCTTCTTCTAAGACGTTTCTTTCTATTTGTTCAGGAGAAGCATTTGAAGGAACACGATTTGAATGCAAAGCAATATCATTGGAAGTGGAAGAAACCACTGTTTTATCATTAGATGAAACAGTATTGTTTGCCTCGTCACAACCCATTAGGACAACACCAACGATAAATATTATTGGTAAAAATATTCTCTTCATCACTTTTATTATAATCATCCGACTAATTTTGTGTCAAGACTGTCATATAAATAAAATATATTGTCTTTAACGCAAAATAAAACAGTTTTCGATAAACTTGATTGTTAGTAGTTTTAATATTGAATAGCATTTATTATTATTGTATAATATTAATGTTTGAGTGTGCACTTTTATTATTTTGAACAGAACTGAAAGGGGTTTCTATATATGAAAACAATCATAGAAAAAGGATATGTTTTTTATCAAGGTAAATTCCAGGAATTGGAAAAATTAGTCTTAGAAAATGGCAAAATCTCAGAAATAAATGTCGTTTCTACAAAAGCCAAAAAATCTAAGTCAGCCCCTGCTTCTAAGAAGAAAAACGAAGAAATATCAGAAACAATTGATTGTTCTGGTAAATATATAGTTCCAGGTTTCATAGATCCGCATACTCACTTAACTCTTGAACAAGACGGAATCGGTGGATTCGATAGTGACAGTAATGAAATATTCGGTTTAATAACTCCACAGATAAAAGCTTTCGATGCTGTGAAAATGCGCGACCAATCCATAAAGGATGCCGTTAAAGGTGGCGTTACCACGGCAATGATTACTCCAGGCTCTGCCAATCCTATAGGTGGTCAAGCCTGCATCGTAAAAATGAAGGGAAATGTTATTGACGAAGCTTGTCTAAAAGAAAGCTGCGCAATGAAATTTGCCTATGGTGAAAACCCAAAACGTGTTTATGGTGACCAGAAAAAGTTCCCATGCACTCGTATGGGCACTGCAGCAGTAATAAGAGAATATCTTATGAAAGCTCAGGACTATATGAAGAAAAAGAAAAATAAAGAATTTAAAGATAGAGATATAAAGCTTGAAGCGTTAATTCCTTTATTAGAAGGCAAAATTCCTGCAAGATGTCATGCACATCAGGCTGATGATATTATTACAGCATATCGTATAGCTCAGGAATTCAACCTTGATATAGTTTTCGACCATTGCACAGAAGGTCATCTCATTGCAAAAGAACTAGGCAAATGGAAAGCCAAAACAGTTGTTGGACCTACAATGACTACACGCAAAAAACCTGAAGTTGCCCATAAATCTTTTGAAACTCCGAAGATTTTATCTGATGAAGGCTGCACAGTTGCTTTTACGACAGACCATCCTGTTCTTCCAATAGAAACTTTAAGCTTAACTGCATCACTCGCTGTTCGCTATGGCATGGATGAAGATAAAGCCATCAAAGCATTAACAGAAAATGCAGCAATCATTCTTGGCTTAGATAAAAGATTAGGTAAAATAGAAAATGGCTTTGACGCAGACATAGCAGTATGGGACGGTCATCCTCTTGATGGCAGATCAAAACCAGTTCTTGTATTTATAGACGGTGACAAGGTCTTAGACGAAGAATAAGAGGAATATAGATGTCAATCATATTCAATAACGTCCGTATAGTAAAAGACGGCATGTTTTTTCCCAGCCAGAAGGTTCTGGTTGAAAACGGTGAAATTACAATGGTCGGCTCTAGCATACATAAAAATGCTGACCAGGTAATTGAATGTAACCAGAAGTATCTTATTCCTGGTTTAATAGATGCCCATAGCCACATTGGACTTGCAGACAGTAACTACCCGACTGATGATTCATCCGAAGAATATTGTGACTTTACTCCTCAATTGAGGCCCTTAGATGGTATAAAAATGCGAGATAAAGCCTTGGATGACGCAAGAAGAGCAGGAATAACAACCTGTCTCGTTTGTCCCGCCTCAGATTTACCAATAGCAGGTATATGTTCTATACTTAAAACCAATGGAAATTCAGCTGATGTAGGATTAATTGTAGAACAGGCAGGTGTATTAGCTTCTTTTGGCGAAATTCCAAAACAAAATGGAAGAATGAATCATACGTCGACCGCAACAAGAATGGGTATAGCAGCCTCAATCCGAGAAATGCTGATGAAAGCACAGGATTATGCTGCCGCAAAGAAATCAAAAAAATCTTCCATTGACCGTAACATTGAAATGGAAGCTTTAATTCCTTTAATAGAAGGTGAAGTTCCATTACGTGCATGTGCGCATAGAGTGGAAGACATACTTGCTGCCATAAGAATAGCTGAAGAATTCCAGCTAAGCATTATTATTGAGTATGGAACAGAAGCTCATATTATTGCAGATATACTGTCAGAAAAAAATATACCTGTAGTTCTAGGACCAACATTGATACCAAGACTTAGGTATGAGTTAAATGAAAAGACCTTTGAAAGTGCTAAAATCCTTATGGATGCGGGTGTTAAGGTGGCTTTAACCTGTGATTATCCAGGTCTTCCAGTCGAAACCTTACGTGTTGCAGCAGCTATGGCTGTTCAATATGGCTTAGACGAAAGACGCGCACTAGCCTCTATAACTTCAATACCGGCAGAAATTCTAGGATTAAAAGATAGAATCGGCAAAATAAGCAAAGGCTATGACGGCGATTTAGCGCTGTTCTCAGGACATCCATTAGACATTCGTTCTAGAATGGAAGCCTTGGTTGTCAATGGTGATTTATTTGTTTATTCAAATGATTTGAAGGTAGAACAAGGTTAAAAAAAGGCTCCTATATGGAGCCTTTTTAATCTGCTTTAAATATTACTTTCACATTAAACTTTTCATTTTTTAAGTTTGCAGATTTACACCATGAAGAAAAAGTAGTAATTTTAATTGTAGATTTTCGCTTTGCGGAACTAACTTTTTGAGTTGTTCGTTCGTCACTATCTACATTGATACTTATAGATGGAAAATTAAAGAAATTTACTTTTTTCATACTATTATACTTATCATATTATCTAATTACTTTCAATGCTATAAAGGTTATATATGAAAAATATAGACAGTAAAAACAAAGTTTTTGTTAACAGAACCCTGAACATGAACACAATTAAGCTTGTCGGGTTCGATATGGATTACACGTTGGTTACATATAATGTTCCGGCTTTTGAAGAAAAAGCTTATTCCATAATAAAGAAAAAACTCATCAATGAGTTCAATTATCCAAAAGAAATAGAAGATTTTGTTTTTAATAAAGATTTCATTATAAGAGGCGTTGTAATAGATACTGAAACAGGTGATTTTCTCAAGGTAAATAGATACGGTTTCGTAAGAACCGCATCACATGGAACTAA
This sequence comes from Candidatus Avigastranaerophilus sp., assembly GCA_045639725.1. Taxonomy (GTDB): domain Bacteria; phylum Muiribacteriota; class Ozemobacteria; order Ozemobacterales; family Ozemobacteraceae; genus RUG334. The sequence goes on from JAZUDR010000334.1 coordinate 31,261, forward strand.
ATTCCTAGATTATGAAGAACATAAAAAGAAATACGGTGTAAGAAGTATCGATTTTTCAGATAAGAGATATTATATCGTGCACACCATGTTTTCGAAGGCCGAAGGCTGCTTATTTGCACAACTAGTAGACTATTACGATAAAATAGAAAAGAGTCCTCAATATAAACGTATATTTGATGAGGTTAGAAGATGCCTTAACAGTGCTCATTTTGAACCAGAATTAAAAGGAGATGTAGTAAATAATCCAGAAAAATATTTAATACCAGACAAACGAATTGTAGATGCATTGCTTAAATTCAGACGCTTCGGGAAAAAACTGGCATTAATCACAAATTCAGACTACAACTATAGCACTAAGGTTATGGAATTCTGTTTTGGACAATTCTTGAAATTCCCATGGCAAAAGGTATTTGATATTATTGTTGTAGCAGCCAATAAACCAGATTTCTTTACTGGTAGAAACTTCTTCCTAAAGGTTAATCCTGAAACAGGTCTGCTTTCTAATTTCTATGGTGCTCTTGAATGGGGCGGAATATATCAAGGTGGTAATGCTGCATATCTTGAAAAAAATTTTGGTATAGACCCATCTGAAATACTTTATCTTGGCGACCATATACTTGGTGACGTAGTTACTTTAAAGGAAACAATTGGCTGGAGAACAGGCTTAGTTGTTCAGGAACTGGAACAAGAAGTTCCAATATTAGAAAAGACTCAGGAAATCCATAAGCTTATTGCTAAGAAAATGGCTGAAAAGGAAAAACTTGAAGATATTTCACTTGGTTATAGAGAAAAACTCTGGTTGAAGGAAAATGCTTCTGTTAACCGCCAAAAATGGGAAGAAATAAAAGATAAGATGATGAAACTTGACGACGAATTAAGAAATTTAATTACAGAAAGCCAAGCAGGCTTTAACCCATACTGGGGTGAAGTAATGAGGGCTGGTAATGAATTATCAAGATTCGCTACATTAGTAGAAAGATATGCTTGTATATATATGTCTGGAATTGCAAATCTCTATTACTATTCCCCATATAAATATTTTCGCTCTCAAAGAAGATTTTTAGCACACGATCCGAAGTAATAAAAAAGGCTACCTTACGGTAGCCTTTTTTTATGCAACTACATTAGTATTTATTTCTTTCTTGCCAAATCTTAAATTTTCTATAACTACATTTCCAATCCAGGCTACACAAATCAAAATCATTGATAAACCAGAGCCTATCATAGACCAGAAAGCACCACATTTAGCAGAGAATGCATCTCTATACAATTCAATAACAGATCTGAATACACCACCAGGATTTAATTCTTTACCAAGCTTTATTGCATAGTCATCATAGAAAATTATTATTTCGTGAAAAACAAAGAATAAACTAAATAAGCTAATAAAGAATGCTGCAAAGTAATTCTTTCTAATAATAGCAGCTATACCGCAAAGAGAACTTAAAAGTACCAATTTACCCATACCAATGGAGAACCAGTTACCATCAATTATTGGGACAAATTTAAAAAATACAGAAGCGACAAGAATTAAATATAATATTATACAAGCAATATCGAAAGGGTTATTATTCTTTTTATAAAAGCCTGTGTAGGATTTATTCGAACCAGAATATAATGTAGATTCTTTTTCTGTATTATTTTCGTTAGTATTAAGTTCAGAATCAGTATTTTCTACTAATTCTGAATCAGCTTTATTTTCGACTTCTTTTTCATTAATCGAATTATATTCGTTAGTTACTATATTTTCATATTCGCTACTATTCATTTATTTAGACTCCAAATATCTCCTTAAACAAGGGTTATTAAGTGCTGGCGAAGGAGCACCCTTAATACCACCATGAGAATAATCAATATCTAATATTAACTTAGGAGTTCTTATAGGGGTGATAATGCTAAAATACAAATTATCACCTACAGAACTTA
>JAZUDR010000335.1:0-5607 GCA_045639725.1 Candidatus Avigastranaerophilus sp.
TCTTGTCTGTCCATTTCTTAATTTTTTATTATTCTACCACTTTCAAAACTTTAAATATTTTAGAGTTTTGAAAGTGTTTCTTTGAATAGTTGTCGAAACCTTGGAGTCATAGTAAATTTAGGAACTTAGATAACTTTGTAGTAATTTCCGGAATTCTGATTCGGTCTAGTAATAATTTATATTTTCAACGTTTCAAATCATTCGATTTTATAGCATTGAACAGTTATCCGAGAAAACTAGTAAACCAAAATTTTTGCAAAACTTTGGTTTGCCTGCCAAAAACTTTGGTTTAGTTACCTAAAACTTTGGATTGATTGTTAGACGAACAGACGAACCTTTAATTTTCGTTACTCTTGCTATTTTTTCAAAAAGTAATTAAAATTTATGTAGAAAGGAACGTTATGGGCAACAAAGATTCTTCAACTAAAAAGCTTATGCAGAACAATGAAGTTTTTGCAGATGCTTTTAATCTACTGATCTACAATGGCCGAAAAGTAATATGTGTAACGCTTGGGAAGATTTGAAGGTTGAATTATTGAAAGAAGGCAAAAAAGAAGAAAAAGCTAAGAACCTTAAAGAAAATCTTAAAAAAGCAAAGGCTTTGGTAAAAGCTGGTACAGCTAAAGAAATCGTTGCAAAAATCATGGGTGTAAATATTGCTCTTCTATAATTTTTAGTCATCAAAAATATAAGATATAAAAAACAAAGGATTGCTTATAAACGGTGGTTAAAGAAATGCAAAGCTGATAAATGGGATGGATTCTCTGAACCTCACATGGCTAGTGGTGTGTTTCCTATAAGGCAGGAGATAAAGGTAAAAATAATAAAAGTGGTTTTGCTATAAAGGTGGTAAAGTCATGAGTAATATTCTGTGTCTGTTCTTTTTATTATTAGGAATTCGTGGATTGGATTTTGAGTATATAACAGTCAATGATTTAAAATTTCCAATTGATTTATATTTGGACATAGCAATTTTTAATCAAAAAATGTCTTATTCTCATTGTCTTGGGGCTTTTGACGAGACAAATTTAACTTACTTTGAAATACTGAATAAAATTAATGCTGTAGTAAAATCTAATAAAAAATTATATTGCCCTGTTTGTGGAATTGAATATCCAGTGGGCGATTCAGCAGTTGATTGCTTTGGAATAGACTATAATAAGCCTTTTGATTCTAGCATTTGTTTAGATGATTTATACCTTTCTGTTTCTTATCGCTTACCTAGCGAATGTATCTTTTGTGGGGGAATATTTTCAAAATTCGAATTTGATATTGACGTTAGAGACGGGTTGTGGGAAACCTGGAGGACATGGTATCAAACAATGAGAGAACGTCATGATGTTTGGGAGATGTATGCTGCACTGCTAGAAGAAAATAAAATAGAGGATGACTTTGGAATTGCATATATTTATTTAAAAGCTTCTAGAACTTGCATTAATGAGAATGAGAGAAGAAGGAACTATTTGGAAAAATGTCTGGAATATCTTGATAAGTATATTGAAAAACGTAAAAATATTGATAATTTGGAAAATTATAATAACAGTGAAAAGGCTTATCTGATAATAAAAAAGATTGAAGTATTACGACAGTTAGGAAGGTTTGCTGAGGCCAATTCATTGATTAAAATGCTAAGAGCCGATAAAAATATTAGTTATTCATATAATGAAGTGATATTGGAACAAATAGAAGCTTTAATCGCTAGTAAAGACCTAATGCCCGCTGTGAAACCTTTTGGAAATAAACTGCATATGGCAATTCATTCCAACTTAGAAATCAACAATGATATTGTTGATTTAATTAATGACAGGTCAAAATGCCAAATAAATAAATGGGGATTCAGCCCTATTGGACAAGCTATTGTTGAAGAAAGAATCGAATATGTAAAATTATTGTCAGAACCGAAATATAAAATATTTGAAGGTTTTGATGAATATCGTGTTAATGATTTGAGGTGCCTGATAAAAAGAATCAATAATCCAGAAATTTCAGAAATAATAGAGACTGCTCTCGCTTCACAAATGTGTTCTAAATGATTAAAGCAAATACTTTGTTTGTTCTCGATGTTTGTAGTGCGGCCATTTACATAAGTGATTAGATGAATAGAAGGTTTCAGGGTTCTGATCTGGTCTAGTAATGATTTTTATTTTCTAAGTTTCAAATCATTCGATTTTATATCATTGAACAGTTATCCGAGAAAACTAGAAAAATTTAATTTTAGCGGCAAAAATTATTCGGAATACTTGCGGTTGTGTTTTCTGAATGGTATATTATATGTAGAGAGAAAAAATGCCGCATGCGGCAAAAATTATTCGGAGATATGCCGTGAAAATTGAACGTAATTATTATCTGAATCAACTTATAGACAGAAAAGATAACGGTTTTATTAAAATTGTTACAGGTCTTAGAAGATGCGGCAAATCATTCCTTTTGTTTGAATTGTATTTCGATTATTTACTGGATATTGGGGTTTCTGAAAAACATATTATAAGACTCCCGCTTGATGAAGCACGAAATGCCCGTTATCGAAATCCATTGGAATTAGATAAATATTTAAGGAATAAAATAAAAGATAAAAAAGAAAAATACTATATTTTTCTTGATGAGGTCCAGTTTGTTAAGGATATTGAAAATCCTTGGCTGGAAGGCAGTGGTGAGACTATTGGTTTTGTTGATGTTTTACTTGGTCTGATGAAAATTAAGAATGTTGATATTTATATAACCGGTAGCAACTCAAAAATGCTGTCTTCTGAGGTAGTTACTCAATTCCGTGATAGGGGTGATGAGGTAAGGGTTTATCCTTTTACTTATTCTGAAGTTTGTAGAGCATTAGGTGGCGATTCAGAAAAAGCCTGGAAGGAATTTTATACTTATGGCGGGATGCCGCGAGTATTGCAATTCTCAGATCGTAAATCAAAAATTGATTATTTGACAAAGCTGTTTGAAAATACATACATTAGAGATGTTTTGGAAAGATATGATATAAAAGCTGTTAAGAGTGTTCTTGATGATTTGCTTCGTATTATTTCTTCTGCTGTTGGCTCTCTTTCTAATCCAAAGAAAATTTCAGATACATTCCGTTCTGAGCTCGGAATATCAACAAATTCTGTTACAGTTGACAGATATCTTGATTATTTTATAGACGCATTTTTACTAAGAAAAGTGCAACGTTATGATGTTAAAGGCAGAAAATATATTGGAACGCCTATGAAATACTATTTTGCCGACTTAGGCATACGAAATGCTTTATTAGAATTTCGCCAGCAGGAAGAAAACCATATAATGGAAAACATCATATATAATGAATTGATTGTTCGTGGTTTCAGCGTCGATGTGGGTATGGTAGAGTATAGGCACAGAAATGAAGAAGGGAAAGATGTTCGAACTCAACTCGAAGTAGATTTTATTGCTAAGTCAGGGGATAAACAGATTTATATTCAATCTGCACTGAATATAGATACTCATGAAAAAAGACAGCAGGAAATTGCTTCATTAACAAAAATACCAGATTCGTTCAAGAAAATAGTAATTGTCAAAGATTCTATTGTTCCTTGGACTGATGATAATGGCATTAATTATGTTGGAATACGTGAATTCCTGTCAGGAAATTATCCGGATATTGTATTTATTTAATTCTGCGTAGAGAGAAAAAATGCCGCATGCGGCAAAAATTATCTGAATAGTAAGAATAATCATATAGCAATGGCATTCTGACAATCAATAAAAAGTATACAAATGTAGTCAGGTTAATATTGCTGATTAGTGAATGAATTGTTATAATAGTTAATGAGAAACAGCCTTATTTTATTTTATAAAGTTTAACAACCACGACAGCTGTTTATAAATTCAATATTTAAGGATATGCTTATGGATAAGTGCTTTTGTTTTATTGATTTTATGCCTTTATTTGTCGTTTTGGTTTTTGTTTTCATGTGTGAACAATTAACTGAGGTTGTTCCATCAGAATTATTGACTAGTGATTCTATTGGTTATGAAATATCTTCTGTTGATTCAGAATTGCCCTTATATTGTGAAGATGTTAAAAATATTAATGCTATTGATGCTAAGGGCAATAATGCTTTAATATATGCTAGTTTTGCAAACTCTGCTATTTGTGTTGATTATTTGATAAAGAAAAAAGCTGATATTAATCATATAAACCAAGACGGCGAAACAGCACTACTTGTAGCATGTCGAGAGAACGGTTTTTGTTCTTCGGCTTGTTTACTAGTGAATGCTGGTGCTGATATTAAGATAAAAGATAGTTTTGGTAATTCTGTGTGGAAAAGTGCTCTTCTTGGTGAGCGTTATTTCTGGGCTCAGTTTCTGGACAAATTTAGCGAATATGATTATTCTGTAAAATACAATTTCTTAAAGGATTTTTACATTAAGTTAGAATATTATATATTAGGAGGAACTTGTTGTCCTTATCACCACTATAGAAAATATTTTCCGTTTGAAGAATACTTTTAGCATTCTATATTTCGTTGTTGAAGTTTATAAGTAATTTTAATCGTGCCTACGATGCCATTTTTGTTACGATTGCGTCTAGTTATTAAATATTGATAAATAGGCTCCCAGACGTCTATTATTTTGTTTGAATTATTCTTTTTTTCTGTCACTGTGACGCAACCTGCAGAGATCTCACCATAGTGTAGATAATAATGAAAATCTTTTTCTTTTGTGTTATGTATCCTGAACCATGATTTTGCATGAGGGATATGAAATTGATAGGCAAGGCCACCTTTATGAGGTTCGTCTGGTATTTCTAATTCGTATGTTCCTTTAGGCAGTGTAGCTGAATTTTTTGCTGTGATTGCATTTACAGTAATGATTGGAGTATTTCCTGAATAAACAACCAAACTTCCTTGATAATTTGGGTATTTTTCTTTTGTAATAATAAATTCTAACTTTGCGGAGGGTTCATATTTTATAGTTGAAAATCTAGATTTTGCACTTTTGGGCATGATTAGTCTTCCGTATTTATTTTTTCCTTTATCTTGATGTCCTTCAAGTATTTCAAAATATTCTTTTTCTTCAAATCCCTTGGAACTGTGAGTTGCTATGATTTTGAAAATTCTCACTTTCAACCCATAAGGGAAACTGACTTTGCTACCTAGATTTTCCATTGTTTCTTTTTGTATATAATACCCAACAATCCAACCGTCACTGTCGACAACGGTTAAACTTTTTATACCTAGTTCATATGTTCTAGTAAGAAAATATAAATTTAATGTAGCCTCTGAGTTTGGGGTTCCCTTAGGACCTTGCTCTTTTATTTTAATTTTTATATTTCCTGCAATACCGGTATGCTTTGCTAGTGTAATATTGATAGAGCCATTACCGAGGTCTGGGATGTCATCTTTTTCTGTAATGTTAATTGTTAATGGTAAGGTTGTTTCGAGAGCATATTCATCGCTGAATAATAATTTATAAACATCATTTGTTTCGTCATGTAATAAACCATTTAATGTGATTGAGCATGATTTGTTACCTAAACTAAAATTTATTATGAAATCATGACCTATATTGTCGCCAGAATATACGATTTTACTAAGCCATAAATCGCATTGAATAGACTTTTGAATATTATTAGTTTGCATATGTATT